>CAYSNK010000135.1:0-4245 GCA_964432375.1 uncultured Oscillospiraceae bacterium
CGGCCAGCACAGTGGTCACATCCAGGGTCAGACCGTCCCGGTCCTTGGCGGCAATCATCAGAGAGGTTTCGCAGGCGGGCAGCTCGCCGTCGGCCCAGTTGACCCGGACCCAGCGCCCCGCATCCTCCGGCTTTCGGCCGGTCAGCTGCACGTTGGGGCAGTCGGAGCGGTGGACGGACACGCCGAAGCCCCGGGTGATGAAGCCCACCACCGGGTCCCCGGGCACGGGGGTGCAGCACTTGGCGAACTTGACCAGGCAGTTGTCCAGCCCCTCCACAATGATGCCCGTGGCCGAGTGCTGGGGCGCCGGGGGCTTGGGCGGCTGAAGCTTTTCGGGCTGGGCTGCGGAGCGGTGGGCGGTGTCCCGCACCTGATGGCCCTGGCGGATCATCTCGTCCCGAACCCGGTTGACCGCTTTGCTGCTGGGCATCCCTCCGTAGCCGATGGCGGCGTACAGGTCGTCTAGGGTGTTGTAGCGCACCTTTTTCAAGATATAGGGCAGCATCTCCTCGGTGCTGATGGCGGCGATGGTCAGACCCGTCTTTTTCAGCTCGGCCTCGAACATGGCCCGGCCCCGGACGATGTTTTCCTCCCGCCGCTCCCGCTTGAACCACTGGCGGATCTTGTTCCGGGCCTCGTTGGACTGGCACAGCTGTACCCAGTCCCGGCTGGGGCCCTTGGCGTTCTTGGAGGTCAGCACCTCTACAATATCGCCGTTTTTCAGCTTGGTGTCGTAGGTGACGATGCGGCCGTTGATTTTGGCCCCGGTCATGCGGTTGCCCACCTCGGAGTGGATGCTGTAGGCAAAGTCGATGGGGGTGGCTCCGGCGGGCAGGCTGATCACGTCGCCGTTGGGGGTGAACACAAACACCTCGTCCGCGAACAGATCCACTTTCATGGTGCGGACAAATTCCTCCGCGTCCGTGTCCGCCTGGCTTTCCAGCAGCTTGCGCACCCACTCAAAGGTCTTTTCCGAGCCGACTTCGCCGCTGCCGGTCATGCCCTGTTTGTACTTCCAATGGGCGGCGATGCCGTATTCTGCGGTTTCGTGCATCTCCCTGGTGCGGATCTGAACCTCGAAGGGGATGCCCTCCCGGCCAATGACGGTGGTGTGCAGAGACTGGTAGCCGTTGGGCTTAGGAGTGGAGATATAGTCCTTGAAGCGGCCCTGGATCGGGTTGAACATATCGTGAATACAGCCCAGCGCGTTGTAGCACTCCGCGATATCGTCCACGATCACCCGGAAGGCGTACAGGTCGAAAATCTCATACAGGCTCTTGTTCTGCGTGAACATCTTGCGGTACAGGGAATAGATATGCTTCACCCGGCCATAGACGGTGCAGTTGATATTTTCCCTGTCCATGCGCTCCTTGATCTTTTTCTGGATGGAGGCCATAAATTCCTCATGGGCGGAGGCCCGGGAGTTCAGCTTATCCTCGATGGCCTTGTAGCCGGGGCCGTCCAGATATTTCAAGGAGAGATCCTCCAGCTCCCACTTGATCTTCTGCATTCCCAGCCGGTGGGCCAGGGGCGCGTAGATTTCCATGGTCTCCATGGATTTTTCCTTCTGCTTCTTGGGGGACTGGTACTCCATGGTGCGCATATTGTGGAGGCGGTCGCAGAGCTTGATGAGGATGACGCGGATGTCCTTGGACATGGCCATGAGCATCTTGCGCAGATTTTCCATCTGCTTTTCCTCTTTGCTGGTGTACTGGATACGGGTCAGCTTGGTAACTCCCTCCACCAGATCCGCCACGGTGGGGGAAAACAGCCGGGAAATCTCCTCATGGGTGGCGCCGGTGTCCTCGATGCAGTCGTGGAGCAGGGCGGCAATCAGGGAGTCCAGATCCAGCTCCAGATCCGCCACGATCTCGGCCACGGCCAGGGGATGGGTGATATAGGGAGTGCCGTCCCGGCGGAGCTGGCCGTCGTGGGCCTTGTCCGCATAGGTAAAGGCGGCGTAAAGCCGCTCGGTGTCCACGCCGGGGTTATAGCGCTTGACGTGTTCCTCCAGGGCTCGGTATTGCTCTAAGATAGGGTCCATTCAGATTCACCTTCTCTACAATTCTCAAACAGGCGGTCAGCCCTCAGCCAAGTGATGAAGCTGCTGCATAATATAGGAGGCTTCCAGATCCACCTTGCCCTCTGTGGGCCGGATGCAGATCTGTAAATGGTCGGTTTCGGCGGACAGGGAGATCAGCCCCCGCTCGTGCATCACGTCCAGGCAGATCATGGTATGGGTGTAGGTTTCCCGGATGCCAAAGGTCCGGGCGATCTTCCGGGCAAGGCGGGGCGCGGTGTCCTCCACCATGCCGGGGGAGGAATGGCGGGTCAGGTAGCGCCAGACGGCCACAAAGTCCTCCCGACAGGGGAGAAGCAGCGCGGCCTCCTGGGGGGTCAGCCGCTCCCCGCTGCGATAGCGCTGATAGAGCCGCTGCTCCGTCTGGGCCTGGGTCAGGGAGGGGCGCACATCGATGATTTGAAGCTGCACGGTGCGGTTGCCCCGAAATTCGTTGACCGTGGGGGAGAACGCCAGATCCATCCGGCACCCCGGCGTCAGGCCGGCCTCCTGGGGGGAGACGGAAAAGAAGATGGCGTCCAGCGTACACCCATCCTTTTGCAGGCGGAACCGGGTATGGCGGCCATTGCCCACGGCGGACACCGACAGCACGCTGACCCCGCGAAGCTGAAAGACGGGCCTGGGATTCCCCGCGCCGGTGGGCTCCAGCATGGAAAGGGCGTCCACATTCTCAAGGGTCAGCAGGGCGGCGGAGGGCAGATCCATCTCCACCTGAAGGGAGGTGGTGATGGCCTCGTTGCCGACTGCCCGGCGGATAGATTGATCTACCCGTTCCCGAAAGGCGGGAATCCGTTCCTCCGAAATGGTGAAGCCTGCCGCCTGCTCGTGGCCGCCGAAGGAGTCCAGCAGGTCGGAGCAGGACTCCAGAACCTTGAACAGGTTGACGCCGCCGCAGCTGCGGCAGGAGCCCTTGCCCTTTCCCTCGGACAGGCAGATCATAAAGGTGGGGCAGGTATATTGCTCGCTGAGGCGGGAGGCCACAATGCCCACCACGCCCTGATGCCAGCGCTCGTCGGCGAGGACGATGGAATACAGATCCTTTGCCCGGAACCGGGAAAGGCGGGAGACACATTCCGTGTAAATTTCCATCTCGATGGCCTGCCGCTCCCGGTTCAGGGCGCAAAGCTCCCGGGCCAGCTCCTCCCCCCTGGCGGGGGATTCGGTGAGCAGCAGCTCGCAGGCCAGCCCCGCGCAGCCCATCCGTCCGGAGGCGTTGATGCGGGGGGCCAGGGAAAAGCCGATGGCGGTGGAGGTCAGGGGCTTCCCCTCCAGTCCGGCCTCCCGGAGGAGCATCCGCAGACCGGGGCGCTGGGGATTTTCCAGAGCCTCCAGGCCCATTTGGACGATGGCGCGGTTTTCGTCCACGAGCTCCATCACGTCCGCCACGGTGCCGATGGCGGCCAGGTCTGCATATTTGGCCAGCACACGGCGCTGATCCTCCGGAGGGGCCAGGGCCAGGGCCAGCTTCAGGGCCACGCCCACGCCAGCCAGGGCTTTAAAGGGATATGGGCAGTCGGGCCGGTGGGGATTGACTACGGCAGCCGCGTCCGGCAAGACCTCTTTGCATTCGTGGTGATCGGTAACTACCACATCTATCCCCAGAGATTGGGCCAGCGCAACTTCATCGACGGCAGTGATGCCGCAGTCCACCGTGACGATCAGGGAGATCCCCTGGGCGCGGAGCCTGACAATGGTGGCGGGATTCAGGCCGTAGCCCTCCTCCAGGCGGTCTGGAATGTAGGGGATCACCTGGCCCCCCTGCCGGCGCAGGCAGGAGGTCAGCAGGGCGGTGGCGGTGATGCCGTCCACATCATAGTCGCCGTAAACGGCGATTTTTTCCCGGGAATCCAGGGCCCGGCGGATGCGCGCCGTGGCCCTGTCCATGTCCTTCATTTTCCAGGGGTCATGCAGAAGGGAACGATCTGTGCTCAAAAACCGGAGGGCCTTTTCCGGCGTATCCAAACCGCGGGCGCACAGGGCCGCTGCGGTCAGCGGCGGAATGCCGGCGGCCTGCATAGAGGTCAGCGCGGACGGGCTGCAGGGGGAAAGATTCCATTTCGCGTATTTCATAGCAGCACATCCAAGCAAAAAGAGATATTTACATCTATTATATCAAACATTTGCCCGGCTTACAAGAATATCCCGAAAAAGATGCGAAAAATCGG
>CAYSNK010000136.1:0-4244 GCA_964432375.1 uncultured Oscillospiraceae bacterium
AAACGGTGAGCCTCATTTCTGAGGCTCACCGCTTTTATTTTGCTTCCCTGTGTTTACAGAGGCCCTATTTGATTTATTCCGATTTGCCGGCCTCGCCGCCCTTCGGCCTGGGCTTGCGGCGGGGATAGTTCCGGCGGGTGTAGTTCCGATGCGGGCCCCCGCTCTGGGCAGGCTTGGCCCCCTGGGTTTTCTGCTCCTGCTTGGGGAAGTCCTCGCCGGCAGGCTGCTTCTTCCCCCACTGGCGGCGCTGCTGCGGATTGGGCTGGGCCTCCTTTTTCTGCTGCTGGGGCGGAACCTGCTCCTGCTTGGCGGGAGACTGCCCGGCGGAAGCGGGCCGGGCCTTTTTCCGGGGATGGCTATGGCCGGTTTTTTCCTGTTTTTCCGACCCATCAGGCTGCTGCGGAGGCTTTTTTTCCTCCTCCCCGGCGGCCTTGGGCTGGGCAGCAAGGGAGGGAACCTCGCCAAAGGGGTCTCCCTTCCGCTCCGGGTGATAGGGGCGAACGGGGGTGGAGGGCGCTGTCTGGCGGAGGTGGGGCTCCTTCACCGCCGGTTCCTCCAGCTCATAACCCTCGGGGCGCTTTCCCTTGCCGGAACGGATCACCTTGATCTCCTGGCAGGGGTAGTTCTGGGGAGTGTCCGGGCTTTGATCCAGGCGAACCCTCACCTGCTCCCGCAGCAGGTTTACGGCGCAGATAACGCCCACGCCGTCCGGCGTCTCCACCAGGGATTCATTCTTGGGGCAGCGCTTCAGCGCGTCCTCATAGGCGTCCTGCTCATATTTCAGGCAGCACATCAGCCTGCCGCAGGCGCCGGAAATTTTGGCGGGGTTCAGGGAAAGGTTCTGCGTCTTGGCCATCTTGATGGAAACAGGCTGGAAATCCTCCAGAAACTCCGCGCAGCAGAAGGGCCGCCCGCAGACCCCCAGGCCCCCCAGCATTTTTGCCTCGTCCCGGACGCCGATCTGCCGCAGCTCGATGCGGGTGTGGAACACGCTTGCCAAATCCTTCACCAGTTCCCGGAAGTCCACCCGGCCTTCGGAGGTGAAGAAAAACAGGATCTTGCTGCCCTCGAAGTTATACTCCACCTCCACCAGCTTCATATCCAGGCCGTGCTCCGCGATCTTCTTCTCGCAGATCTCAAAGGCCCGGGCTTCTTTCTTCTTATTCTGTTCCAGGGTCAGCTCGTCCGCAGGGGTGGCCGCCCGCAGCACCGGCCGCAGGGGAGAGACAAGCGTCATCTCGTCCACAAGCCGGTTGCCCTGGGTACATTCTCCAAACTCCACCCCCCGGGCCGTTTCGATGATCACGCTCTGGCCCGGCTTGAACTGCATCCCATTGGGGTTGAAATAGTATTCTTTTCCGCCGTTTTTAAAGCGGACGCTGATAATTTCGGTCATAATCGTTCTCCTACAAGCAGGGGGCTTCTCCCCGCCCAATTAAGTTGATACAGGATACGGTCAGCCATCCCAGCAGATGGCCCCCTCCCGCGTTGCCCTCCAGACGACGGAGTGCCTCCTCCATCAGGGCGGACAGATCCAGAAGCTGTGGGCGGCTTAACCGGCTCAGGGCCGCCGGAGACGCCCCCCCGCACCGACCCGGCAGTCCCGCCGAGAGCAGCGCGGCGCTGTGCAGGCGCTCCCTGCACTTCTCGCAGAACGCCGTCAGCTCCTGACGGGTTCGCTTTTCCTGAGTGGCCATAAAAACGGCCAGGCCCAGTTCGTCCTTTTCCGCCAGGGCAGCGCAGAAGTCCTCCGCCAGCTCTTCCACGGCGGCGGCGTCCTCGTCCCCCCGGGTTTCCGCCATGGCGATGGCCCGGCCCGGGATTCCGTCGCAGCCTTCTGCGGCCTGGCGCAGTTCCTCCATCGGCCTGTCCGGATAGCGGGCGGACAGCAGTTCCAGGATCTCCGCCGGGGGAACCGGGGTCAGTTTCAGTTCCTCGCACCGGGAACGGATCGTTGGCAGAAGCTGGCCCGCGTGCTCGGTGAGAAAGAGGAACGCCGCGTATTCCGGCCCCTCCTCCACCAGCTTCAGCAGCACATTCTGCACCTTTTCACTGAGGGACCCGGCGTTTTCAAAGAGGTAGACCTTCCGCTCCGCCTCGTTGGGGCAGATATAGGCGTCGGCCCGCAGTTCCCTGGCCTCGTCCACCTTCAGCTCCCCGCCGTCAGGCGCCCAAAGAATATCCGGGTGGATGCGCTCTTCCGCTTTCCGGCAGTTCAGGCAGTGCCCGCAGGGGCGCCCCTCCCGGGCGGAGCAGACCATGGCCTTTGCGATCCAGTTGGCCGCCGTGTGGCGGCCGGAACCTGCGGGGCCGCTGAGGATATAGGCGTGGCTCAGAGGCCGCCCCTCCAGTTGGTGATGGAGCGCGGCGTTGCCCTTCAATGGAATCGGCTGGCTCATACGCGCTCAAACCGCTCGATGTCCACCACGAAGACGGTGGCGCCCCCCACCACCACCTCCACAGGCATAGAGGGGTAGTATCCAAAGGCGTGATCCATGGAGGCGGGCCGGGTTTCCTCCCGCCGGTGGCAGGTGCTCCGCACCACGTCCATCACTTCCTCCACCTTTTCCTCGTCAACCCCCACGATCACGGTGACGTTGCCTGTTTCGAGAAAGCCGCCGGTGGACGCCATGCAGGTGGCGGAAAATCCGCACTTCAGCAGTTCCCGCGTCAAGGGGGCGGCATCATCCCGGTTGACTATGGCAAAAATCAGTTTCATTTGATTCCGTTTCCCCTTTCTTCCGGTGAAAAATCCTGTTCACAGAGGATATCTGTCCATTCTTCTATATTATAACCTATTTTCCGCAAATAGGCCAGATGTTTTTTCTGAATTCGTTCCCCCGGCGCGATCACCGGAATCCCCGGGGGATAGGGCGCAATCTGGGCGGCGGAGACCCGCCCCGCGCACTCCGACAGGACGCGGCGCTCCCGGGGGCCGAACATGGCCCTCCGGAGGGAACAGACCCGCTCCGGCGGAGGCGGCGGGGGCGGGAGGCTCTCCCGCTCCGCTCCGCCGGGGGCCGCGCCGTCCAGTTTTTTCAGCCCGTCCAGCAGGCGGCGGAACGCCGCCCTGCCGTCCGCGCAGGTGGTGATGCACACCAGATGGGAAAGGTCGGCCATCTCCACATAGATATCCAGCTTCTCCAGCCCCTCCGCCGCCTGAAACCCGGTATAGCCGGTCAGCCCGGTGGAGATGACCAGCCGGGCGGGGTCGTCGGTTTCCGCCAGGCGGAAGCGGGTTTCCCCCTCCAGCGCCCTCCGAAAGGCGGGGATCAGTTCCTCCGTCAAGGCCCGATACCCGGTATCCCCCTCCATAAATTCCAAGGTTTTGTCCAGCGCCGCCATCATCCAATAGCTGGGGGACGAGGAGCCGTAAACGCCCGCCGCCCGCCGCACCTCCTCCGGGGAAAACCCATTGTAAAACAGCAGCGCCGTCTGTCCCGGGGCGGGCAGGCCCTTATGGGCGGAGACGATGGTCAGATCCGCGCCCTGGCCGCAGGGAGTGGGCAGGCCGATCCAGGGCAGGTGGGCGCCATGGGCGCAGTCCACAATCAGCTTCATCCCTTTTTGGTGGCAGAAGTCCGCAATACCGGCGATCTCCGAGAGGACCCCATAATACGTTGGGGAGGTGAGGATCACCGCCTTGGCCCCCGGGTTGGCCTGCCACGCCTTCTCCACCGCCCTTCTGGAGATTGGGCCGGTGATCTCCTCCCTCCCATTCCAGGGCCGCTCCAGAAAAATGGGGGTCTGATCCAGCAGGGCCATCCCGTTCCACACAGAGCGGTGAATCCCCCGATCCGCAAGCAGGGTTTCCCCCGCCCCGCACAGATGCAGGGCGGTGTGATTGCCCTGGGTGGAGCCGCCGGTCAGGAACAGGCAGCCCTCCGCCCCCCAGCGCCGGGCCCAGCGCCCCTCCGCCTCCTCGATGGCGTCTCCGCCCCTGAACAGGTCGCCGGTGACGGAATGTTCCGTCCGGTCAAGGGCGGCCCAATCCTCCAGGCCCAGCAGATCCTTCCCGTGATGGCCGGGCATATCCAGCCACAGGGGGGAGGCGGTATTCAATTCCTTCAGCCGGTCGTACAGGGGAGTGGACATAGGCGCCTCCTGGTTTTATGCGGGGAAAATCCCGCAGCGTATGGATTCGGAGCTTTCTTAAGCGTATTTTACCAGAAAGACGCGGGAGAAACAAGCCGGTACGATTCTCCGCCCCCTCATTTATAAAGCAAAAATGGAGGCTGGCTCAC
>CAYSNK010000137.1:0-4190 GCA_964432375.1 uncultured Oscillospiraceae bacterium
ATACCCTGAAAGGATAGACGGATATTTTCAAGCATAATCCCACACCTCCTTAATAGTAACTGTCATATAGCGCGGAGATTTCGGCCTCCACCGCTTTCGCGCCCTCCGCCACATTGGTTCCGTAGGGGAAGGCCACATAGTCATCCATGGTCAGACCGGATTTGATCTCCGTATAGCTGCCCCAGACGCTCATGCCGGTGGAGACATCCTGCCTCGTCAGGACGCCGTCCCGCTCCACATAGACATAGCTCTTGCCGTTTTCGGTGCGGATAAAGGTGTTTTCCAGATAGATGCCGGACTTCTCCTGGCCCTCCGGGGAATAGTAGATTTCCGCATAATCCCCCTCGTTCAGGTTTTCATCGGCGCTGACCTCAACGGTAAAGGGATATTTGGAAATATTGGTGTTTCCTCCGCTATAATAGTAGTAATAATCGTCATTGGTGGCGGGGTATTCGGAGATCCAGGTAATCACGCCCTGGCAGCTTGTATAGGAGTTCCCATAGACGTTGACGTCCACAGTCTGCCCCACATAGACCCCGTCCAGGTCAAATTCCCCCAGGACCGCGTTGATGGTATAGCTGCCCTCTGCGGAAATCTTGACCAGCGGGTCGGATTCGCCCAGGCTGTCAGGGTCCGCCAGCAGGACGACCGTCCCGTCGATCTCGCTGAAAACCGTGTTGTTCTCCGCCTCCTGCTTCAGCCGCTCGTAATCCAACTGGGACTTGCGGATATCCAGCTCCAGGCCCCGGATCTCCTGCTCTTTCTCAGAGCGCATGGAAGCCAGCTCCGTGGCGGTGTAGACGATGCCCTCATCATAATAGCCGGTGGGGCCGGAGCTCTCGGGCTCCTCTTCCTCCTCCGGCGGGGCGGGAAGGGGCTCGGACAGCGTCACCTCCGCGCCGTTTACCGACATGGAAAGGATGGTGTAGGTGTAGCTTTCGTCCACGCACTGGATTTGCAGCTTCAGGGTGCTGTAATCAGCCACCGGAGCGGCTGCCGACTGCGGCGCAGTCTCCGAAGGCTCCGCACTTTCAGAGGGCTGGGTGGTCTCCTCTGCGGGGGTGGTCTCCTCCGGCGTCTCCGGCGTTGGGGAAACCCCTGCGGGCATTTGCAGGATCACATAGGCGTCATTCTTCCCCTGGGCAAGCTGAACCAGGGTCTCCTCGTCAAAGGCGCCGCCGTTGAACTGCTCCACGGCAGCCCACAGGAACACATAGGGGTCCGCCAGGGTTCCTGCGCCACCCGCAGGCTTCAAGGTGTAGGTCACTGGGGTCTCGGTGGTTGTGGTGGTGCCGGTATCAATGACATGGTACTGCCTGCTGCCGGGAATGGCAACGCCGGCCCGATAGGTTTTAATGGTGGCAAGCTCCTTGTTCGCCTTTTCCAGTTCCAACTGCTTCTGCTGGATCGACAGATCCGCCCGGTCGATATCCAACTGGGTGAGGGTGCTGTCATAGGAGAACAGCGGGTCGCCCTTGCTGACCTGCTGGCCCTCGGTGACAAAAATCTCGGCCAGCTCCTGGGTGCCGGACAGGAATACCGTCTGCAAATCCTCGGCGGAGATCATGCCGTCGGACTCGGACTGATCTCCCCAGTAGTCCGTCATGGCGATGTCCTGCATGGAGTATACGTTTACGGGGGACTTGTGGGAGGTCTGATAGTAGGCCAGCCCGCCCCCTGCCCCGGCGAGAACAACCGCAGCCACGGCAACGATGGCGATGACCCGGCGGGTTCTTTTCGGCTTTCCGGCCCTTGGCCGCCGCTGTGGAACCTGCTGCTTTTTCTTTTCCGGATTCCCGCTCACGGTTCCCTCACCTCCTCGCCATTTGCTTCCTCGCCGGTTGTCAGAATCCCGTCCCGGATATAGTAGACCTTATCCGCTTCCCGGGCCACATCCTCCGCGTGGGTGATCATCAGGATGGTGATCCCCTCGTCATTGAGCCTGCGAAAAATTTCCATGACCTGACGGCCGGAGCCGCTGTCCAGGGCGCCGGTGGGCTCGTCGGCCAGGAGGATCTTTGGCTCTCCCACAATCGCCCGGGCGATGGCCACCCGCTGGCGCTGGCCGCCGGAAAGCTGATTCGGTTTGAAGTTCATCCGGTCCGACAGCCCCACCTTCTCCAGCATGGCGGCTGCCCGCGTCCGGCGCTCTTTTTTATGGACCCCCCGATAGAGCAGGGGCAGGGCCACATTGTCCAGCGCGGTCATGCCGTTGAGCAGTTCCGCGTTCTGAAAGACAAAGCCCAGGGTGCGGTTGCGCAGCTCCGCCAGCTTATTGTCAGATAGGCCGTTGACCTTCCGCTGGCAGAGGCTCAGCTCTCCGGCGGTGGGCGTATCCAGGCAGCCGATCAGGTTCATCAGTGTGGTCTTGCCGGAGCCGGAGGGCCCCATAATGGCGATATACTCCCCCGGTTCCATGTGGAACGAAATGTTTTTCAGGACGGGAACCGGCGCCTTTCCGATGTAGTAATCCTTGCACAGGTCTTTACATTCCAGAATCATGACTGCGCCCCCTTATCCGGCCTCAGCATCAGCATCCGCCTCGCCCTCGGTGCCGCTTTCGATCAGGTTTCCGTTCTCGTCCAGCATATAGTCAACGACATGGTCAACGCCCTCCTCATCAATATAATGCTGAACGCCCTCCTCATCGATATAGTATTCATCCATTCCGCCATATTCCGCCTCGCCTTCCAGGGAAAGGTCGGTGGGTGTCTCTTCAAAATAGGTGCTGTCATACTTCACCACCGCCTGGCCCTCGGAAAGCTCCTCCTCGGGGAACGCGATGTAATCATCGCCGGTCAGACCGCTGACAATCTCATAGGTGTCCGTCTCCCCATCGTAGTCCCCCAGCTCCAGCGGCAGCTTGGCCAGCTTGTCGTTGCCGTCTGCGCCCCAGGCGTAGGCGCTTCCGTCCTCCTCATAGGCGATATAACAGGAGGGGAGCCACAGGCCATCGGCCTCGCCGCCCAGGTTGGGCTCGATGTACACATGCTGACCCATCAGCATATCCGCGCTGTCGATCAGTTCTACATAGAAATAATACTTGGAGGAAGATTCGCCGCTGTCCGCGCCATAGTAATAATTATCACTTTCCTCATCGGCGGTGCTGCCGGTATCAATTTCAGAAACCACGCCATACCAGACATCCTCATTGACCCGGGAGCGAACCGCCACTTCCTCCCCCACATAGAGTTCATAGATATTCAGCTCGTTGGCGGTGCCCTTGATGCGATAGGTGTCCGTTTCCTGGATGGTGAGATAGGCGGTGGAGTCCTCCTCATTGATAGACTGCACCACGCCGGACAGCGCCGCCTTCACCTCCGTGTCACTGAGGGACGCCTGGAGCTTTTCCAGCTCCGCCTTCTTCACTTTCAGGTTATACTCGGCCTCGGCCTGATCCTTTTGGGTGGACTGGATCTCCAGGGTATAGGATAGCTGCTCGCTGCTGGCGGCCGCTTTTTTCTCCTTTTCCAGCTGGGTGATCTGATTCTTGCAGTTGGTGATGGTGTTTTCCAACTGGTCAATCTCCAACTGGGCGGAATCCACCGAAAGCTGCAGGGCGTCCACATCGTAGGTGAACAGCACATCGCCCTCGTTTACATAGTCGCCCACTTCCACCAGCCGCTCTTCTATGGTCTTGTTGTTGTCCCGGGACACCTTTTGGACGTTCTTGGACTCCACGACGCCGGTGTAGGCGTTTGTTCCGGACACGTCCAGCCCCAGCAGCATACTCACAGATTGGACAGAGACGGCGTTCTCCGTGGAGCCGCCGCAGGCCGTCAGCCCGCAGCAGGCACAGGCCGCCGCCAGTACCAGCGCGGCCTGCCCCAGGCAGCTCCCGCCGGAACCAAGTTTCCTCTTCATAAAATACCTCCCTCTCGCGGAGGCAGTGCCTCCGCAGTTGAATTGCCCTTGTCAAGGCAGCGCGACGTCAATTTCGATGTTTCCCATTATACCATTGTTTTTGCAAATAGTCTTGCAAACCGATGTATTTTTTCTTAATTTTTTCTTAATCCGTAAAAATCCGCTGCCGAACGGGGAATTAGATTCAATTTGCGATTGCCCAAAGGGGGAAAATGCTTTAAAATAGGAGCGAGCGCTTATCCCAGGAGGTACGGGATGGAACTGCGTAATTTTAGCTTCGGCTGTATGCGTCCGCCGGACGCGGCGGCCGCACGATTGGAGGAATA
>CAYSNK010000138.1:0-4143 GCA_964432375.1 uncultured Oscillospiraceae bacterium
CATCCGCGAGGCGCATAGTGATTCCCCAGAGGGGGGCTGTCTATGCTGGAGCGGATTTCCGCCTTTTTCTGGGGGCCGTGGACTTTGGGGCTGTTTTTGCTGACCGGGCTATATTTTACCCTGAGCACCCGCTGGTTTCAGCTGCGCTGCCTGCCCCTGTGGATGAAAGCCACCTTTGGCGGGCTGTTTGCCCGCTCCGGCCGGAGGGGGCTCTCCCCGCTGCAAACCCTCTCCACCGCCCTGGCCGCCACCATCGGCACCGGCTCCATCGCCGGGGTAGCTGCGGCGATTTCCATCGGCGGCCCGGGGGCGGTTTTCTGGATGGAGCTTGCCGCCCTGCTGGGCATGATGACCGGCTGCATGGAAAAGGCCCTGTCCGTCTCCCTCCGCCGCCCCCGCAGCGGAGGGGGATGGCTGGGCGGGCCAATGGTCTGGCTGGAGCAAAGGGGGCTAAAACCCCTGGCAAGGATTTTCGCCTGCTGTACTCTGGTCTGCTCCCTGGGCATGGGCTGTCTGGTGCAGTCCAACTCCATTGCCGCCGGACTGAACCACGCCTTCGGATGGAGCCGGCCGGCAATCGGCGCGGCTGTTGCCCTCTGCGCCGGGCTTACGCTGAAGGGCGGCCTGGATCGGGTGGGTTCCGTCTGCGAAAGGCTGGTGCCGCTGATGGCCCTGCTTTTCTTCTCCATCAGCGCCGCCGCGCTGATGGTGCAGCGCCAGGCCCTGCCCCAGGCCCTGTCCGCCATCCTTACGGGGGCATTTTCCCCCGGGGCGGGGATCGGCGGGGGCGTGGGCACCGTGATCCGCTGCGGCGTGGCCAGGAGTGTTTTCACCAACGAGGCGGGGTTGGGGACCACCGCCATGATTCACGCCAATTCCGCCGGAGACGACCCTTTCCGGGAGGGGCTGTGGGGCATTTTTGAAGTTTTTCTCTCCACCGTTGTGGTCTGCACGCTGACCGCACTGGTCATTCTCACCGCCCCGCCGCTGCCGGATTCCCTGACGGGGGCCGCCCGCACCTCGGCCGCCTTTGCGTCGGCCCTGGGGCAGATTGGCCCCAGGCTCTTGGCGCTGTGCCTGACCCTGTTTGCCTTTTCCTCCATTTTGGGCTCCTGCAACTACGGACTGCTGGGCCTGGAATATCTGGGATTATCCCCCTTGCAGAGGTGGTATCTGCCGGTTTTTCTGCTCTGCTGCCTGGCCGGTTCTGTGCTTGAGGTGGCCCAGGTCTGGCACCTGGCCGACCTCTGCACCGCGCTGATGGCCTGGCCCAGCCTGACAGCGTTACTGCTTTATCGAAAGAAATTGACAAAAATTTTTCTGAACACAGAAAGGAATCTTTCCTTTTGAACCTCCCCGTGCTATAATGTGCTTCGGCGAATCGAAACATACGGAGGTTATATGCTATGGAACCGATTCTTCCCCGGAATTACCATCCCCTCTTGAATTTATATGACACCCAGCTTGCCATCGGCAATTTGAAAAGAATTTTTGAAGACAATATGATCCGGCGCCTGAAGGTGCATCGCGTCTCCGCCCCCCTGCTGGTGGACGCCGCCTCCAGCGTCAACGACAGCAGCTGCGGCGGCCTGTACCATCCGGTCACCTTTCCGGTTCCCTCCATCGGCGCCACCGCCGAGGTGGTTCAGTCTCTGGATAAGTGGAAACGCCTGACCCTTTCCCGTTACGGCTTCCCCGTGGGAGAGGGCCTGTATGCCGACATGAACGCCATCCGCTGGCACGAAAAACCGGATCGCATCCACTCCATCTATCTGGACAACTGGGACTGGGCAAAGATCATCACCCCGGAATCCCGCACCCGCGAGACCCTCCGGGCCGCGGTGGTCAGTGTGGTGCAGGCCATCTGCGACTCGGACATCACCCTGCGCAATATGTACAATGAACTGACCGTGTTCCCCGAGCTGTCCCGGGAGGTCAGGTTCATCACCGCCCGGGAACTGGAGGAGCGCTATCCCCACCAGACCCCCTGTGAACGGGAGACTTCCATTACCGGGGAGTACAAGACTGTCTTTGTGATGGGCGTGGGCCACAGGCTGAAAACCGGGCAGCCCCATCGCCGCCGGGCCCCTGACTGCGAGGACTGGGATCTCAGCGGCGAGCTGCTGTTCTGGGATGAGCTTTTGCAGCTCGGCTTGCCCGTGGCCTCCATGGGCATCCAGGTGGATGGCCCGGCGCTAAGGCGCCAGCTCAGCCAGGTGGGCCGCGAGGATCTTCTGGAGTCCCCCTATCACAAAGCCGTTCTGGACGGCGCCCTGCCCGCCGCCATCGGCGGCGGCATCGGGCAGAGCCGCCTGGCCATGCTGATTCTTGGCAAGGCCCACATCGGTGAGGTTCATCCCGGCATTTGGGAGGAGGAAACCTGCCGGGTTTGCCGGGAGGCCGGAGTGCCGCTGTTGTAAAGCAGAATAAGCAGAAAAAACCGCGCCGGGGAGGAAGTGTTCCCTGGCGCGGTTTCTTAGCGGGGCTTGAAAAAATGCACTTTTCCCATCTGGATCAGCCGGCCCCGATCTAAAATCAGGCCCCCCTGCTCCTCCATGGCAATGACCGTCCGGCCTGTCTCTGACAGAGTTCTGGCGATGCAGGATTGCTGAAGCTCGCTTCCGGTGTAATGTACCTCCAAATCAAAGGCTTCGATCCGATCCAGCCCCTCGTAATAGTAGAATTCCTGATCCTCCTCCTCCGGCGTGGCGTGAAAATAATCCAACTGCGCCATGGCCCCGGCGGAGAAGCCCATCATCACCCCGGGAAAGGCGGAAAGCTGAGAGATGGCCCCAAACTCCCACAGCCGATCCATCAGCCGGTCCGGGTAGCCCCCCGGCAGATCCACCACATCCGCCTCGTTGATCAGATAGCCCAGCGTTTTGGGGGTGTCGGCATAATAGTTGACGAAGGCCACGTTTTTCCGGGAGACCCCCAGGGCCTCCAAAGGCTGAACCACCTCCTCATAGCCCTGCCCGCCGGGGTCGTAGACCCTGTGCCAGGCATCCTCATCGGGGAGATAGTCCTCGTGGAAAGAAAAGGGCACCACCAGCACCTTCATGGAGGGCCGGATATAGCGGGAGAGGTGCTTTCTGCACCAGCGCTCATCCACCCTGGGGTGATTCATCAGAATGTTTACCTGCCTCAATACTCAATGCCCTCCCGTGCGGGGATTCCCCGGTCAAAGGGATGCTTTCTCTTCCGCATTTCCGTGATATAATCCGCCCGATCCATCAGGCTTTGGGCCGGGTCCCGTCCGGTCATCACCACTTCCACGCCCTCCGGCTTGCCGTCCAGAAATTCCTCCACCTCGCTGAGTTCCAGCATTCCGGTGGAAATGGCGGCGCAGATTTCGTCCAGCACCAGGAGGCAGGTTCCCTTTTCGGCGGCCAGCCGGGCGGCGTCGCGGAAGCGCCGGGTGCTCCGGGCCTTTTCCTCCGCTTTTTCCTCCGGGGTCATGCAGAACGTGAACGTCACCTGCTCCGGCAGCGGCAGCAGGGTGATCCCCTCCAGCCGGCGCAGGCTGTCCCGCTCCCCGGAATTTTCGCTTTTCAGGAACTGGGCGATCACCACGGGCATCCCGCGGCCCGCCGCCCGCAGCGCCAACCCCATGGCGCAGGTGGTCTTGCCCTTGCCGTCACCGCAATATAAATGAATCAATCCAGACATTATGATCCTCCTTCCGGCAGCAGAGCGATGATGTCAATCAGCAGATCGCTGCCATTTCGCACCCGGTAGGTGTTTCCTCCCAGGCTCAGCACATTGTAATCCCCCAAAAACAGCGCAAAGGCTTCGCCATCACAGCTTCCGGCGATGGACACACCCTGCGCCGCCTCCGGAACGGCTGCATCATCCATCATCCGGCTGACCTTGATCTCCCGCAGCAGCTCCAGCAGGCGGTTCTCATCCAGTTCGCCGGTCACATCCTCCCCATAGACCGTCACCTGTTCCACGGACAGGCCGGCGTTTTCCAGAGCGGCCTGGGGGCGGATAAAGAGGAGCGCTGCGGCGGCCAGAAGCACCGCCAGGAGCCCCCATAGCAGCCGTTTTCCCAATCCTTTTTTCATAGTTCCTCCTTCAGAGGTTTCTTAAGGAAGCTCTGATTAAATCGGCAAGAGCTGGCGGCGAGGGATTTTTCGTCAG
>CAYSNK010000139.1:0-4084 GCA_964432375.1 uncultured Oscillospiraceae bacterium
CCTCGTTGATGGTGCCGCCCACGGCGCACAGGGAGTTGTGGCAGTTGGTCAGCACATAGGGCAGCGGAAACTCCCGAAGGCCGCTGGCTCTGGCGGTCTGGATGATTCCAACGTATGTGATGTCGTGGGAGGCCATGGCGTCAAAGCGGAGCTTCAGCGCGTCCATGCTGTCCGAACGATTGTGGGCCCGCAGGATGCCGTAGGCCATGGTGCCCTGCTTGGCCCGCTCGTAGGGGGCGCACCCGGCGGCCAGGCCCTCCCGCTCGCTGAGCAGCCTGCCGTTCTGATAGTAATGGCGTCCATTGAAAATTTGAATCATGGCGGAATATCCCTCTTTATTATGCAAAAATATGGGAACAGTATAGCATCTTACCGCTATCATTGCAAGCGGAAGCGCCTGAAATTTCAATTTTATCTCTCCAAGAGAACGCAGAGATTCCTCCCAATTTAGGGTTGATATGAAACATCCGTTCTGATATAATAGAAAAATAAGCATCCGGGGACAAGGAGGGAAACAGCGATGCCGAATTTTGAAGTGGTCAGCGAATACTCCCCCAGCGGCGACCAGCCGGAGGCCATCGAAGCCCTCTCCCGGGGCTTTGAAATGGGCCTGAGCGAGCAGACGCTGCTGGGCGTCACCGGCTCCGGCAAGACCTACACCATGGCCAAGGTCATCGAGCGGCTCCAGCGCCCCACCCTTGTGCTGGCCCACAACAAGACCCTGGCGGCCCAGCTCTGCTCCGAGTTCAAGGAATTTTTCCCCCACAACGCGGTGGAATACTTCGTGAGTTATTACGATTACTACCAGCCGGAAGCCTATATTCCCCATACGGACACGTTTATTGAAAAGGACTCCTCCATCAATGACGAGATCGAGCGCCTGCGCCACTCCGCCACCTCCGCCCTCTTTGAGCGGCGGGACGTGATCGCGGTGTCCTCGGTGTCCTGTATCTACGGCCTGGGCGACCCCATTGACTACGCCAATATGGTGATCTCCCTGCGGCCCGGAATG
The DNA here is from genome assembly GCA_964432375.1 of uncultured Oscillospiraceae bacterium. Lineage (GTDB taxonomy): Bacteria > Bacillota > Clostridia > Oscillospirales > Oscillospiraceae > JAJQBJ01. The sequence goes on from CAYSNK010000139.1 coordinate 1,013, forward strand.
GAATATCCCATCCCCAAGCTGCTGCAAAAGCTGATCTCCATCCGCTACGAGCGCAACGACGTCGCCTTTGAGCGGAATATGTTCCGGGTTCGGGGGGACACGGTGGATATTTTCCCCGTATACGCTAAGGACTACGCCATCCGGGTGGAGTTCTTCGGGGACGAGGTGGACCGCATCAGCGAAATCAACGTGGTCACCGGTATGCCGAATCGGGTGCTGAACCATGTGGCCATCTATCCCGCCTCCCACTACGTCACCACCCAGGAGAAGATGAACCGGGCCCTCAAGGAAATCGAGGCCGAAATGTGGGAGCGGGTGGAATACTTCAAGTCCGAGGACAAGGCGGTGGAGGCCCAGCGCATCCGCCAGCGCACTCAGTACGACATGGAGATGATGCGGGAGCTGGGCTACTGCTCCGGCATCGAGAACTACTCCCGGGTGATTTCCGGCCGGCCCGCCGGTTCGCCCCCCATGACCCTGCTGGACTATTTCCCCAAGGACTTTATCATGTTTATCGACGAGTCCCACGTCACCCTCCCCCAGGTGCGGGCCATGTACAACGGGGACCGGGCCAGAAAGACCACCCTGGTGGACTACGGCTTCCGCCTCCCCTGCGCCTTTGACAACCGGCCCCTGAAATTTGATGAATTTGCGGAGCGGGTGCATCAGGTGACCTACGTCTCCGCCACCCCCGGCCAGTATGAGCGCACCCGCTCCGGCCAGATCGTGGAGCAGGTCATCCGCCCCACCGGGCTGCTGGACCCCGAGGTTCAGGTTCGCCCGGTGGAGGGCCAGATCGACGACCTGATCGACGAAATCAACCTCCGGGCCGCCAGGCAGGAGCGGGTGCTGGTGACCACCCTGACCAAGAAAATGGCGGAGGATCTGACCGCCTATCTGACCGATGCGGGCATCAAGGTGCGCTATATGCACCACGACATTGACACCATGGAGCGCATGGAGATCATCCGGGATCTGCGCCTGGGCGCCTTTGACGTGCTGGTGGGCATCAATCTGCTCCGGGAAGGCCTGGACCTGCCGGAAGTGTCCCTGGTGGCCATTCTGGACGCTGACAAGGAGGGGTTTTTGCGCAGTGAAACCTCCCTCATCCAGACCATCGGCCGGGCGGCGCGGAACGCCCAGGGCCTTGTCATCATGTACGCGGACACCGTCACCCCCTCCATGCGCAGCGCCATAGAGGAAACTGCCCGCCGCCGCAGGCTGCAGGACGACTACAACAAGGCCCACGGCATCACCCCCAAGACCATCCGCAAGTCCGTCCGGGATTTGATCGAGATTTCCCAGTCCGCCGAACAGGCGGCCCCTCCGGGCACCGCCGCCCACCTGTCCAAGCAGGAGCGGGCCGAGGCCATCGCCAAGCTGGAAAAGCAGATGCGGGAGGCTTCCAAAATGCTGGAGTTCGAGTACGCCGCCGTGCTGCGGGACAAGATCATCGAACTGCGAGGGGAAAAATAGATCCAACCGGCTTATTGATAAAAGGGGAAACGAAATGCAATCACACATTGAGATCAAGGGTGCCCGCACCCACAACCTGAAGAATATCAGCGTCTCCATCCCCCGGGACAAGCTGGTGGTGCTGACCGGCGTCTCCGGCTCCGGCAAATCCAGCCTGGCCTTTGACACCATCTATGCCGAGGGCCAGCGCCGGTATGTGGAGAGCCTGTCCTCCTACGCCAGGATGTTCCTGGGCCAGATGGAAAAGCCGGATGTGGACTCCATCGACGGCCTCTCCCCCGCCATCTCCATCGACCAGAAAACCACCTCCAAAAACCCCCGCTCCACGGTGGGCACCGTCACCGAGATTTACGACTACCTCCGTTTGCTCTGGGCCAGGGTGGGCACCCCCCATTGCCCCAAGTGCGGCAAAGAGATCAAGCAGCAGACCATTGACCAGATCGTAGACCAGATCATGGCCCTGCCCGAGGCCACCCGCATCCAGGTCATGGCGCCGGTGATCCGGGGCAAAAAGGGAGAGCACGTCAAGGTCTTTGAGGACGCCCGGAGATCCGGCTATGTCCGCGTCCGGGTGGACGGCATGATCTATGACCTGACCGAGGAGATCAAGCTGGAAAAGAACAAAAAGCACACCGTTGAGGTGGTGGTGGACCGCCTGGTGGTCAAGGAGGGGATCAACCGCCGCCTGACCGACTCCCTGGAGACTGCCGCCGGCCTCTCCGGTGGGCTGATCCTCGTCAACCTGCCCCAGGAGGATCGGGATCTGTCCTTCTCCCAGAATTACGCCTGCGAGGACTGCGGCATCTCCATTGAGGAGCTGTCCCCCAGAATGTTCTCCTTCAACAACCCCTTCGGCGCCTGCCCTGCCTGCACCGGCCTGGGCAGCCAGCTGAAAATCGACCCGGATCTGATCGTCCCCAACCCCGCCCTGTCCCTGCGGGACGGGGCCATCTCCGCCTCCGGCTGGAGCAACATCCGGGGAGACAGCATCGCCCGGATGTACTTTGACGCCCTGGCGCTGAAATATCACTTTTCCCTGGACGACCCCTATGAATCCATCAATGCCGAGGCCAAACGTGCCATCCTCTACGGCACAGAGGGGGAAAACCTGACCCTGCACTACGAGCAGGCCAGGGGCCGGGGCACTCTTTACCAGCCCTTTGAGGGAGTGGTAAACAACCTGGAGCGCCGCTATCGGGAAACGCAATCCGACTCCACCAAGCGGGAGCTGGAGGAGTGCATGAGTGAGCGCCCCTGCCCCGTCTGCGGGGGGATGCGCCTGCGCAGGGAGTCCCTGGCCGTCACGGTGGGCGGGCTGTCCATCCATGAATTTTGCGAAAAGTCTGTCAACGATGCTCTGGACTTCGTGAATGACCTGCGGCTGACAAAGACCCAACTGCTCATCGCGGACCGTATTCTGAAGGAGATCAAGAGCCGCCTGTCTTTCCTGCGCAGCGTGGGGCTGGATTATCTGACCCTGTCCCGCCAGGCCGGCACCCTGTCCGGCGGCGAGGCCCAGCGCATCCGGCTGGCCACCCAGATCGGCTCCTCCCTGATGGGGGTGCTCTATATTCTGGACGAGCCCTCCATCGGCCT
>CAYSNK010000140.1:0-4074 GCA_964432375.1 uncultured Oscillospiraceae bacterium
GATGATGTTCTTCAGTTCCACCCGGTTGACCTTGATGCCCCAGGGATCTGTCGCAACATCCAGGATGGTGCGCATCTTGGTGTTGATGATATCCCGGCTGGTCAGGGACTGATCCAGCTCCAGGTCACCGATGATGTTGCGCAGGGTGGTTGCCGTCAGGTTTTCAATGGCGGACATGGGATGCTCCACGCCGTAGGTGTACAGCTTGGGGTCGGTGATTTCAAAGTAGAGAACGGTGTCGATCTGCATGGTGACGTTATCCTTGGTGATAACGGGCTGGGGGGCGAAGTCTACGACCTGCTCTTTCAGGGAGACGTGCTTGGCCACCCGCTCGATAAAGGGGATCTTGAAGTGGATGCCCACGCCCCAAACGGTGTGGAAGGCGCCCAAACGCTCCACGACGTATGCGTGGGATTGCTGGACGATCCGAATATTGGTGGCCAGAATAACCAGAAGGACAACGATGATTGCGATTATAATGAGAATACCGATTGTCATAAAATTACCTCCTCGGATGTTTTACGGCTGGCTGCTTATCGTATCGCGGTCGTGGGGACCGGCTCCACAAAGACCTTGACCCCTTCGATCCGCAGGACCTTAACCATGGTGCCCTCGGGGATGATCTCCTCCCCCGGGGCCCGGGCGGTCCAGATCTTGCCCCCGACCTTGACCTGGCCGGTGCCGTTTACATTGTCAATGGGGACAGTGACCACGGCGGTGCTGCCGATGACGCGGTCCGCGTTGGTGGGTTCGTGGTGGGGGGTAAAAAACCTTGCGGCCAGTGGCCGGATCACTGCCATTGCGAGGATGGAGATGACGGCAAATACAAGCACCTGGATCAGCAGGGAGTCCGTCAGGAAGCTGGCGGCCAGCGCCGCCGCGGAGCCCAGAGCAAACCAGATGGAAACCAGCCCGGCAGTCATTCCCTCTGCAACAGCGAAGATCATCAGCAGAACCAGCCACAGGATGGGCATATAAGCCATATGAAAAACCTCCTTTCCGAAATGGCCTAATCTTAATATATCACAAGAAATTGTGGGTGTCCACAGAAACGGGGGAAAACTTTCTGTAAGATTTTGAACAATTTCACAAAAGAAAGAAACCGGTTGCCGAAAGAGACCGATCTGTGGTACAATCAGGGAAAATGGCGGAAAAAAACCGGCAGACCGGGCCGTTTTTACGCGGGGAAAGGAAGAAAATAACGATGGCGAACGGTTCTTTTTTGGGACAGAAGGTAAAAATCACGGTGGTGCGCACCCTGAAGCTCGACGACCTGGCCGAGCAATACGGCCAAATCCGCCCGGGGGAAAACGGGAACAGGACGGCGGCGCCGGGGGAGTTTATCCCGGCCTGCCCTTTCTTTCGGGAGGGGCAGGAATTTATTGTCCGCACCGGCGGCAGCGATGACTGCAAGCCCAAGGGCTTCTGCGACTGGGCCTGGGCGGATATCTGGAAGGACATTCTGATGGTGGCGAACAAGGCCGGAATGTGCCCGGACGGGGAGAAAAGCAGGCAGGCGCCCCAGTTCACCTGCTGCACCGACGGCCTGCGGCCTGTTGTTTTTGCCGTGGAGTCCATGGAAACCGGCGATTGACGAGGCCCGCCATGACGAAGGATTTGACATTTGTGATACCCTGCCTGATGGGGCTGGAGGGCATCGTGGCGGAGGAGCTGCGCCGTCTGGGGGCGGAGCAGGTGAAAGCGGAAAACGGCAGGGTCGCCTGTAAAGGCACCATGGCGGATATTCCCCGGCTGAATCTGAATCTGCGCTGCGGCGCCCGGGTGCTGCTGGAGCTGGGCACCTTCCCGGCGGAGGACTTTGAATCGCTCTTTGAAGGAACTGCCGCCCTGCCCTGGGAGGAGTTTATCCCCCGGGACGGCGGCTTCCCGGTAAAGGGCTACACATTAAACTCAAAGCTCCATTCCGTGCCCGCTTGCCAGGCCATTGTCAACAAGGCGGTGGCCAAGCGGCTGGGCAAGGCATACGGAATGGAGCGGCTGCCGGAAACCGGCCACAGGTATCAGGTGCAGTTCTCCCTGATTCAGGACGTGGCCAGCCTGTGCCTGGACACCTCCGGCCAGGGGCTATATAAGCGGGGCTATCGCGCCGTAGGGGTGGAGGCCCCTCTGCGGGAGACCCTGGCGGCGGCGCTGGTGATCCTCTCCGGCTACAAGGGGCGGGACGCCTTCTGCGACCCCTTCTGCGGCTCCGGCACCATTCCCATCGAGGCGGCGCTGATTGCCCGGAACCGGGCCCCGGGCCTGAACCGCAGCTTCGCGGCCCAGCGGTGGAAGTGCCTGGATTCCGGCCTGTGGGTGCAGGCGGCGGATGAGGCCATGGATCAGGAGTTTCGCGGCAGGAGCTATGAGATTTGGGGCGGCGACCTGGACCCCCACGCGGTGGAGATCGCCAGGGGCAACGCGGTGAAGGCGGAGGTGGAGGATCTCGTCCGCTTTGAGGTGGCGGACGCCGCCAAATTCCACTGGGGCGGCGAGTATGGCCGGGTGGTCACAAACCCGCCCTATGGGGAGCGCCTGCTGGAAAAGAAGGAGGCTGAGGCGCTGTACGCCGCCTTCGGCAGGGCCTGCGCCAAGCTGCCGGATAGCTGGCGGGTCCATGTGCTGTCCTCCCATACGGAGTTTGAGCGGGCCTTTGGACGGCAGGCGGATAAGAAGCGCAAGCTATACAACGGGATGCTGAAATGCGATCTGTTTACCTATGACCGGGCCGTGGCCAGGCAGAAAGCCCTCTCCCGGAAGCAGGATCTGCGGCATAAGCAGGCGGGCAAGCGAAAAAACGGGAAAAACTGACGTTTTCAACCGGCGGCTGCTAAAAAGAAAGGCTCCGGCGCACGGGAGTTTACAAATTGTTTTCAATATTTATCTTGAAAATTAAAGAGAATTTGAGTAAACTGAAGAACACAGGAGAAAAAGAACTGAATCACAAGCGAGAATCTGATATTTTAAGGAAAATCGCAAAAAATGAGAAAATTAAAACTTGCATAAAGTTTGAAACTGCATTATTATATTAACCGTGGTTAGCACTCCAAAAGAAAGAGTGCTAAACCGGATGGCTTGTTAATAAATGATAAAGATAGATTTTTTAAGGAGGAAAAAACCATGAAACTGAAGCCCTTAGCAGACAGAGTGGTAATCAAGATGGCCGAGGCCGAGGAGACCACCAAGAGCGGCCTGATCCTGGCCGGCTCCGCAAAGGAAAAGCCCGAGGTGGCAGAGATCCTGGCCGTGGGGCCCGGCGGCGTTGTCAACGGCAAGGAAGTCAAGATGGAGGTCGCCGTGGGCGACAAGGTCATCGTTGGCAAGTATGCCGGCACCAATGTGAAGATTGACGGCGAAGAGCTGGTCATTGTCCGCCAGGATGAGATCCTGGCCATTGTGGAATAATTCCAAGGAGGAACGTAATTATGGCTAAAATGATTTGTTACGGCGAGGAAGCTCGCCATGCGCTGGAGCGGGGCGTCAACCAGTTGGCTGATACCGTCAAGATCACCCTGGGGCCCAAGGGCCGCAATGTGGTGCTGGAGAAGAAGTTTGGTTCTCCCCTGATCACCAACGATGGCGTCACCATCGCAAAGGAAATCGAGCTGGAGGATCCCTTTGAGAACATGGGCGCCCAGCTTGTGAAGGAAGTCTCCACCAAGACCAACGATGTTGCCGGCGACGGCACCACCACTGCAACCCTGCTGGCCCAGGCCATTGTCCGGGAGGGCCTGAAGAACCTGGCCGCCGGCGCCAACCCCATGGTGATGAAAAAGGGCATCGCAAAGGCCACTTCCGCCGCAATGGAGGCCATCCGCGCCAACTCCAAGCCCGTCAATGGTTCCGATGATATTGCCCGCGTGGGCGCCATCTCCTCCAGCGACGACACCATCGGCAAGCTGATTGCGGAGGCGATGGAGAAGGTTTCCTCCGATGGGGTGATCACCATCGAGGAGTCCAAGACGGCGGATACCTACACCGAAGTGGTGGAGGGGATGCAGTTTGACCGGGGCTATATCACCCCCTATATGGTGACCGACACCGAGAAGATGGAAGCGGTTCTGGATGACGCCC
>CAYSNK010000141.1:0-4068 GCA_964432375.1 uncultured Oscillospiraceae bacterium
TGATCTGGATCAGCATACCGCCGTTGTTCAAGGTGGAGTTGTCAACGGAGATGGTTGCAGCCTCATTGGAGGAGCCGGTCTTGAGCAGGAAGGTGGCCAGCTTGGAGTTGATGACTGTGCCGTCCTCGATGGTCAGGGAGTTGGCGCTCTGATGGAACATGAAGCCGAAGGTATCGGAATTGACGACGGAGTTCTTCGTTGCGGTGGCAACATAGGTCACGTCGTTCTCGCCGGTGGCGCTCTTCAGGGTGTAAGCCGTGCCCTCGTCAATGCCGGTGAACACAGCGGAGCCGCCGGTGAAGATGCAGGCGTAGGTGCCCACGTTCACCGTTGCGCCGGCGAAGGTCTCAACCGCGCTGCCGATGACATAGGTGCCGTAGCCGGCGCCATAGCGGGTGGTATAGGGGTTGTCCAGGGTTTCGCCCAGCTCGCCGCCCTCAGCCTGCATCAGCTTGGAATCTTCCTTCGCATTGGTCAGGGTCAGGGAGGTGTTGTACATATTCAGGTACATATTGGAGCCGGAGTCGGTGGACAGGACAGCCCAGTTCGCGGAAGAGGTTCTGGAGTCAATGACGTTCATGGTGGAGTCGTTGCCCTCCAGGTTGGTGGTGCGGGCGGTGCCCATGATGCCCAGAATCCAGGGGGGAGCCACCATGGTGGTCTGGTCAGGGCTGTTCATGTACTCTTCATACAGGGTGCCGCCCTGGGCAGACAGAACAGAGTTCTTGATGGTGACAGTGGCGCCGCCATCGCTGAACACAGGCATGGTAGCCACACCAGAGGTATAAATTCTGGTGTTCTCGATGTTGACCACTGCGTTCTCACCCACGGCCATGACTGCAGTGCCCTTGCCGGAGAAGTCGCAGGTGTCGGTGCCGTCCGCATCGGTCAGCATACTGATCGTCGTGTTCTGAATGGTATAAGGCGCGTTGTTGATCAGGATGCCGTTGTGCCCGGACTCAGAATCAATGATCTGGACACCCGTAGCGGAAGAATCGTCATAGCTGCCGGCGGAAATGCGGCTGGAAGTGGACAGCTGCTCTTGAACGCCGTCAGCGGTGACATACAGGGCGGGGTCGTAGGCATAATCGTCCCCGGCAAGGGTGGAGGCATCCGTGCCTCCGGTTGTCCAGGAGCCGATCTGCCCGATTTCCTCGGGAACTGCGGTCAGGGTGGTCGTGCCGCCGACCGCCACGGTATCCTTGCCGGAAACCTCAACATTATAGCCGTTCACAGCGCTTGCTCCGCAGGTCAGCAGAGATACGCACATGGCCAACGTCAGGAAGCCGGAGATCCCGCGCATCCAGGTTTTCTTCATGTAGAAAATCCCTCCTATTTGAGTTTTTTGGAAGCTCCGATCAAACCGGCAAGAGCCGATGGCGAGGATTTCCCGTCAGAAAAAGGCGCGAAAACGAAGAAATACGCTGTGTATTTCCGGTTTGAGGGCGCATTTCCGGGGGCAAAGCTCCGCCGTCCGGCGGCAGGCGGTCAAATTCAGAGATTCCTTTGCATTCCTCGGAGGTTGTTCAGTTCCCGGGCGGTTCTTCGCCATCCCTCCACCAATTCCGCGATGAGCCGCCGGGAAGATCCATTTTCTCCTTCCTCCAAATGATAAATGGCATTTCTGCACAATATTTCCTCAGAATACATCAGTATTTTAATTGATTTTGCTGCGTATTTCCATATCCATTTTGTCCAGACTTCTCCCCCTAGTTTTGTTCATCATGCACATGGCCTGTTTTCCCTCCCGCGAAGCGGGGAAAAATGTTTTTTATTTCTTAATTTTTCGGCCATTTTGACCTCTTTCTCTTTGAATTGTTTCCCGCTTCCGAACCCGGCGCCGATTTCTCCCCGGCTTCCGCCTGCCGCCCTCCTTCCTCCTTTTTTGTACTCTCTGTCCCGGCGGGCCGCGTGTTGTCATATTTTATATAATGAATCTCCGGATTTCGCGGCCTTTCGTCAGGAAAGCACCTTGACATCCCACGCCAAAGTTCCTATAATAAACTGCATAATGACTGATTTTGGGGCAGATACGGAGGAACTGCTCTCTTTTTTGGATTTTCAGAGCTTCCTCCGTTCCCAAACCGCCCATAAGGAAAGGTGAATCACTATGGCAAAAGAATACAGACTGACGGCAGACGCCCTGAAGCAGCTTCAGGAAGAGCTTCATTATCTCAAGACCATCCGGGAGGACGAGGTTGCGACCCAACTGGCCGAGGCCCGCTCCTATGGCGACCTGTCCGAAAACTCGGAATTTGACGCGGCCAAGGACGAGCAGGGCAAGCTGTATTCCCGGATCGCGGAAGTGGAATATATGCTGGGCAATTACGTCCTGGTGGACGAAGACCCCATAGAGGGCGATGGGGAAACCGTCCGCATCGGCTCCTTCGTCACGGTTCTGGACATCGAGCTGGAGGAGGAGGCCGAGTATGAGATCGTTGTCTCTCAGGAGGCAGATCTGATGGCGGGCCGGATCTCCGAGGACTCCCCCTTCGGCAAGGCCCTGCTGAACCAGAAGGTGGGCGAGATCGTGATCGTGGAAGCGCCCTCCGGCAATGTGGAATATAAGATCCTTGCTGTGAGAAGATAAGGAGAAAAAATGGCGAACGAAAAGAGAAAGCAGGCGCAGGAAAAGCTGCCCGATGTTGTACGGGTGCGCCACGAGAAGCTGGCGGAGCTGCGCAGGGCCGGCGCAGATCCCTTTGCCCTGACCAAATTTGACGTAACCCACCATACCGCGGAGATCAAGGAGCGGTTCGAGGCCCTGCTGGGCCAGACTGTCACCGTGGCGGGCCGCCTGATGAGCAAGCGTCCCATGGGCAAGGTTTCTTTCTTCGACCTCCAGGATAAGGACGGGCGCATCCAGCTCTACGCCCGGAAGGACGAGATGGACGAGGCGGAATATCTGGCCTTCCGCAAGGACGATATTGGCGATATTGTGGGCATCGAGGGGGTCGTCTACCAGACGGAGCGGGGGGAAAAATCCATCCGCGTGAAGCACGCCACCCTGCTGGCCAAGAGCCTGCAGCCCCTGCCCGAGAAATTCCACGGCCTGACCAACACGGAGCTGCGTTACCGGCAGCGCTATGTGGATCTGATCGTAAACCCCGAGGTCAAGGAAACCTTTATCAAGCGCAGCATGATCCTGCGGGAGCTCCGGGCGTTCCTGGATGGACGGGGCTTCCTGGAGGTTGACACCCCCATCCTGACCCCGTTTGAGATCGGCGCCTCCGCCCGGCCGTTCTTCACCCACCACAACACGCTGGATATGGATATGGTGCTGCGCATTGAGACAGAGCTGTATCTGAAGCGGCTGATCGTGGGCGGACTGGATCGGGTCTACGAGGTGGGCCGTATCTTCCGCAACGAGGGCATGGACCCCAAGCACAACCCCGAGTTCACCACCATCGAACTGTATCAGGCTTACACGGACTTCCACGGCATGATGGATCTGGTGGAGGATATGATGAAAACCGTGGCCCAGAGGGTCTGCGGTTCCCTGGTGATCCCCTATCAGGGCAGCAGCATCGACCTCTCCCATTGGGAGCGCCTGACCATGATCGAGGCAGTCAAAAAATATAGCGGCGTGGACTTCAACGACTGGAATACCGATGAGGATGCCATCGCCGCCGCCCGGGAGCATCATGTGGAGCTGCCCGAGGTCCCCACCAAGGGCGGAATCCTGGCGGAGTTCTTCGACGCGTTTGTGGAGGAAAACCTGATCCAGCCCACCTTTATCTATGACTATCCCGTGGAGATCAGCCCCCTGGCAAAGCGCAAGCCCGACGACCCCGCTTTCACAGAGCGGTTTGAGTATTTTATCAACGCCACCGAGTATGGCAATGCTTTTTCCGAGCTGAACGACCCCATCGACCAGCAGGAGCGCTTTGAGCGCCAGGTGGCTGCGCGGCTGGCGCAGGACCCCGGCAGCAAGGCCCAGGTGGATTACGACTATGTGAACGCGCTGGAATACGGTATGCCCCCCACCGGCGGCCTGGGCTTCGGCGTTGACCGCCTGGTCATGCTGCTGACAGACAGCGCATCCATCCGGGATGTGCTGCTGTTCCC
>CAYSNK010000142.1:0-4038 GCA_964432375.1 uncultured Oscillospiraceae bacterium
AGATGAGCGGAATCCGAACAGACCTGGCGGAGGAGGCCGCAGCCCTGGCGAAAGAGAGGTCAGAGAAGCTCCCCGGCGTTTTGCAGCGCAGCCGGGAGAAATACGGCTGCCGGGTAACAGAGGTGGAAATTATCAGCCGGGAGGGCGCTCAGGCAACGGGCAAGCCCATGGGCCGCTATGTCACCATCCATCTTCCCGGCGGCGAGGAGCGGGAAAAGCCCGGGGCAGAAGCCTTGGCGGAGGAACTGGCCCGTCTGCTGGAATGGGAGGGCGGCGGCTCTGTCCTGGTGGCCGGCCTGGGAAACCGGGCGATCACGCCGGACGCCGTCGGCCCCTGGGCGGTGGAAAACATTTTGGTGACGCGGCACCTGCAAAAGGAGCTTCCCGGCTGCTTTTGTCCGGTTTCCGCCGTTTCCACAGGGGTAATGGGAAAGACCGGAGTGGAATCCGGCGAGCTGCTTCAGGGGATCGTGGAAAAGGTGCGGCCCTCCCGGGTCATTGCGGTGGACGCCCTGGCTGCCCGCTCTATGGAGCGGCTGTGCAGCACCATTCAGATCGCAGACACCGGCATCGTCCCGGGCTCCGGGGTGGGAAACGCCAGAAAAGCGCTGAATCAGGAGAGCCTGGGGGTTCCCGTCATTGCCGTCGGCGTTCCCACCGTGGTGGACGCGGCAACCCTGGCGGAGGATCTGACGGGCGCGGCCCCGGAGGAATCGGCCAGGCGGATGATCGTCACTCCCCGGGACATCGACCACAGGGCCGCAGAAACGGCAAGGATCATCGCCATCGGGATCAACCTGGCCCTGCACAGCCTCCCATACGAGGAGATCCTGGAGCTGATGAAGTAAGGAGCCTCCGAATCCATCGCCTGCGCTTTCTGGAACGGAGAAAGCGCAGGCGATTCCTGTGTAAGCTCCCCTTCCCGGGGGAAACGATCTTATGCCGGCGCTGGCGCGCGATCAATCCCCCTGCCCCAAGCGCTGTCCTTTCCGGCGGCGCCGCAGGAGACACGGGGATTTATTCCCGTGTTCCTTGGAAAGGGTGATTGAAAAGCATTTTCAGACGTGCTACAATAGACACAAGAATCAGGGTAAGTATCACATAACATAAGAAAGGAAAGGGACATTTGACATGGATCAAGCAAAATTCCGCGCCACCCATCAGTGGGTGAAGGATGAACTGGCCCGCAGCGTCAGCTTCTGGCTGAAATACGGGATGGATCGGGAGCATGGCGGCGTTTACACCTGCCTGGATCGGGAGGGCAAGATTTTCTCCACCGACAAGAGCGTTTGGATGCAGGGACGCTGCGGCTGGATCTTCGCCTTCCTGTGTACCAACTACGGAAAGAGGGATGAGTGGCTGGAGGCCAGCCGAAGCTGCCTGGACTTCCTGGAAGCGCACTGCCGCAACTGGGAGGCGGAGGGCCGCCTCTATTTCACCGTGACCGGCGACGGCAAGCCCCTGCGCCAGCGCCGCTATTGCCATTCCGAAAATTTCTATTGCATCGCCAATGCGGAGTATTATTACAATACCGGTGACCGGGTGCGCATCGAGCGGGCCCGCTGGGCCTACGACATGGTTTACAAGCTGAACAACGGACTGATTCAGGACCCCACCGGCCTGGGCCCCAAGACCATACCCGAAACCCGCAGCAGCCGCGCCTTTGGCGACCCCATGATTTTCCTCAACGTCACCGACATTATGCGCCGCTGTGACCCCGAAAACAAGGAGTATTACGAGGCCAAAGCCAGGGAGTGCGTGGAGAAGATCCTGAAGTATCATTTCAGGCCGGAGCTGAAATGCACGCTGGAAACGGTTGGCGTAAACGGCGAGCTGCAAACCGACACCGTGGCGGGCCGGGTCGTGAACCCCGGTCACGACATCGAGGGAAGCTGGTTCCTGGAAAACCAGGCCAACTACGAGGGCAGTGAGGAACTGCGGCAGACTGCCATCCAAATGTACAAATACGCGATTGAGGCCGGCTGGGATCGGAAGTATGGCGGGCTGCTCTATTTTATCGACGCCCTGGGCTGCCCGCCCGAAGCCTATGAGCACGACATGAAGCTGTGGTGGCCCCACAACGAGATCCTGATTGCCTCCATGATGTTCTACCGGGACACCGGCGACGAGTATTTCCTGGACTGGTTTTACAGAACCGCCGACTATGCCAAGGAGCATTTCGCTGATCCCCAGTTCGGCGAATGGTTCGGCTATCTGCGCCGGGACGGGCTGCCCACGGAGCCTCCCTGCAAGGGAAGCACCTTCAAGGGCCCCTTCCATGTGCCGCGCTGCCTGACCCTGGTGGACAAGCTGATGGACGAGGTTGAGGCAAACTTCTGATGCGCCGCGTAGCAAGATGGGAGAAAGACAAATGGCAGAGAAACCGGAAAGAGACAATATTTTTGACAATATCAGCAATAATTACTACCTTTTGACCGCGTCCGAGAAAAAGGTGGCGGATTATGTGCTCCTTCACAAATCCGGTGTGCAGTTCATGTCGATCTCCGGGCTGGCGGAGGAGTGCGGCGTGGCCGAGGCCACGGTCTCCCGCTTTTGCCGCCGGCTTCACCTGCGGGGCTATAACGCCTTTAAGCTGGCGCTGGCCAAGGCCACGGGAGAGCGAACCGGGGCCGGCTTTACCCCGGAACTCCTGGAAGGGGAAATCCTGTCCAGCGACAGCATCTATGACCTGAGCCGCAAGCTGTATACCACCCATGTTGCCGCCCTGGGGCAGACCAGGGATCTGCTTCGGGCAGACCGGGTGGCCAGCGCCGTGTCTCTGCTGGAGTCCGCGGACAAGGTCTACTGCATGGGGCAGGGCGGCTCGATGATCATGGCGCTGGAGGCCGCCCATCTGTTTACCACCATCTCTCCCAAGTTTATTCCCGTACAGGATTCCCACATGCAGGCCACAACTGCGGCCCTGCTGACCTCTCGGGATGTGCTGCTCTTCTTTTCCTATTCGGGCTCCACGAAGGATATTGTGGACGTCATGGCCAGGGCCCAGGCGCGAAAGGCAAAGACGGTGCTCTGCACCCGCTTTGAAAAATCTCCCGGCACAGCCCATGCGGATGTGGTGCTGCTCTGCGGCTCAAACGAGGGCCCCCTGCAGCTCGGCTCCGTCCAGGCCAGGATCGCCCAACTGTTCGTCATTGACGTGCTCTTCAACGAGCTGTGCCGCCGCATGGGTCAGACGGCCCAGCAAAATCGGGAGAGCGTGGCCAATGCCCTGGCGGACAAACATATTTAACGCCACCGGCGCTTGCCGGGCCAATCGGAGCTTCCGTAAATTTTCAAACCAGTTCCCGGAGGGGATCTTATGCTCAACAGTATATTCAATCCAGACAACCTGTTTTTCCGCATTTTAGCCCGAGGGGTGGATCTGGTGGGCCTGTCAATTCTGTGGGCAATGCTGTGCCTGCCGGTTGTAACCATCGGCCCGGCCACCGCCGCGCTGTATTACACCACGGTAAAGGTGTTCCGCCAGGGGGAGGAAGCGGGATTTCGGGCCTATTTCCGCTCCTTCCGAGGCTGCCTGAGACGGGGAATCCCGGCCACCCTGATCTGCGAAGGGATCTGGGCAGTGCTGGCGCTGGGCTATCTGGTGATGTACGAAAACACCTCTACTGCACTGGGCGCTGCCATGTATGTGGCCTATTCCATCGCCCTCATAATCCCCGCCGGGCTGGTCTGTTACCTGTGCCCCCTGCTGGGGCGCTTTGAGTTCAAGCTGGGTGCCCTGTTCCGTACAGCCTTTACCATGACCCTGCGGCATCTCCCTTCCACCTGCGTGATCGTGCTCCTGGTGGTTCAGGTGGTGGTGTGGGGGATTCAGCGGTGGTATCCGGTGCTGTTTATGCCGGTGGTCACCTGCCTGATCGTGTCCCTGTTTTTGGAAAAGATTTTCCTGAAATACGTCGGCAAGGAGGATGCCGCCGCGCTTGATCCCACCCGGCCCGGGAAAGAAAACGAGGAAGAGGAATTGGATTCGGGAGCCTGAAAAGCCAAAGTTCCCCTGCCGGGCGGCAGGGGAACTTT
>CAYSNK010000143.1:0-4030 GCA_964432375.1 uncultured Oscillospiraceae bacterium
ATAGGGCCGCTTTGAAAGGGCATACAAGCGCGGCCTGGCCGCCGCCCGGGATAGCGAGACTCTGAAGGAGAGAGGTGCAAAAAGGATGCACGCAATTATTGTCACTGGCGGTAAGCAGTATAAGGTCGCCGAGGGCGAGGCTGTCTACATTGAAAAGCTGAACGCCGAAGCAGGCGAGGCGGTTGTTTTCGATCAGGTTCTGGCCGTCCTGGACGGGGAGAACAACAAGTTCGGCGCGCCCACCGTGGAGGGCGCAAAGGTGGAGGCCACCGTCGAGAAGAACGGCAAGGGTAAGAAAATTATGATTTTCAAGTACAATCCCAAGAAGGGCTATCGCCGCCGTCAGGGCCATCGTCAGCCCTACACCAAGGTCGTCATCAACAAGATCGCACTGTAATCTGGTATGACCACAGTTACGTTTCATTTGGAGGGAAGCCGGATCGTTTCTTTCCAGTCAGTGGGGCACAGCGGCTTTGCTGACGAGGGGGAGGACATTGTCTGTGCCGCGATTTCCAGCACCATTCGCCTGGTGGAATGTGCCATCAACGATGTGCTTGGGCTGGAGGCTTCCGTCAAAGTGGATGCGGTAAACACAAGTATTTCCCTTAGGCTCCCGGGAAAGCTCCCTGACCAGGCAGAAAGCACCTGCCAGACCCTGCTGACCGCCATGATGCTTTATCTGGCGGAACTGCATATAGAGTATCCCGAGAACATCACTGTTTTGGAGGTGTAAATGATGCTGAATATGACGCTTCAGTTCTTCGCCCACAAGAAGGGCGTTGGTTCTACCCGTAACGGCCGCGACTCCGAGTCCAAGAGGCTTGGCGTCAAGCGGGCGGATGGCCAGTATGTCCTGGCCGGCAATATCCTTGTCCGCCAGCGCGGTACCCATATCCACCCCGGCGTGAATGTGGGCATCGGCTCCGATGATACCCTGTATGCCAAGGTCAGCGGTACCGTGAAGTTTGAGCGCCTGGGCAAGGATCGCAAGCAAGTCTCCATTGTCGAGGCTGCCCAGTAATTTATCTGATTCAAAAAAGGGCGCTGCGGCTGCGGCGCCCTTTTCCTGTCACAAAAGGAGGCTGAAATGGCAACCCAATTCGTTGATACCGCAAAAATCACCGTCACCGCCGGCAAGGGCGGGGGCGGCGCGGTGGCCTTCCACCGGGAGAAGTATGTGGCCTCCGGCGGCCCGGACGGCGGCGACGGCGGCCGGGGCGGAGACATCATCCTCCAGGTGGACGACAATCTGTCTACCCTGATGGACTTCCGCTATAAGAGAAAGTACGCGGCGAAGAACGGCGAGCCCGGGGGCGGCGCAAACTGCACCGGCAGGGACGGGGAATCCCTGGTCATCAAGGTGCCCAGGGGCACCGTGGTGCGGGACGCCGAAACCCGCGAAATCATTCAGGATATGTCCTCCGGCCGGCCCTTTATCCTCTGCCGGGGGGGGCGGGGGGGCTGGGGCAACCGTCACTTCGCCACCCCCACCCGTCAGGCCCCTCGCTTTGCCAAGGCCGGTCTGCCCGGCGAGAGCCGGGAGGTACTCCTGGAACTGAAGCTCCTGGCCGATGTGGGGCTGGTGGGGTTCCCCAATGTGGGCAAATCCACCCTGCTCAGCGTGGTCAGCAAGGCCCACCCCAAAATCGCGAACTATCACTTCACCACCCTGTTCCCCAATCTGGGGGTGGTCTCCCTGGAGGAGGGAGTCTCCTTCGTCATGGCGGACATCCCCGGCATCATTGAGGGGGCCTCTGAGGGGGCGGGCCTGGGCCATGACTTCATGCGGCACATTGACCGCTGCCGCCTGCTGATCCATATTGTGGACGGCTCCGGTCTTGAGGGCCGCGACCCGGTGGAGGACTTCCAGATCATCAACGCGGAACTGGAGCAGTATTCCCCGGAGCTGGCCAGGCGGAAGATGATCGTGGCCGCGAACAAGACGGATCTGTGCTATGACCGCGAGAATCTGGACCGGCTGAAGGACTATGTGGAGGGCCGGGGCTATCAGTTCTATGAGATCTCCGCAGCCGCCCACAGGGGCACGAGTGAATTGATGCGCGCTGTGGCGGAGGAACTGAGCAAGCTGCCCCCCGTGGCGGTCTACGAGCCGGAGTATGTGCCCAGAGCGCCCCAGGCAGATCCCGACGGGGAACTCACCATCGAGCAGGAGGATGGGGTCTGGTATGTGGAGGGCGCGTGGCTGGAGAAGCTCATTGAGAACGTGAACTTCGGCGATATCGAGTCCCGCAACTGGTTTGACCGCCAGCTCCGGCAGTCCGGGCTCTTCCGGCGCATGGAGGAGCTTGGCGTTCAGGACGGCGATGAGGTCAATCTGTACGGCCTCACCTTTGAGTACCAATCCTGAACCATGGAGTATCTGCTGGAATATGTATCCCCCATCGGCCTGTTGGAGCTGGTCAGCAACGGCCGGGCGCTGACGGCGGTGACGTTTCCCCGGCAGCGCTGTCAGGAGCGGCGGGCGACGGCGCCGGACAGGCAGCGGGAGGAGCTGCGCTCCGCCAAACGCTGGCTGGATCTCTATTTTGAGGGGAAAGCCCCTGATTTCCTGCCGCCGCTGGCCCCCGGGGGCACAGCCTTTCGTCAGATAATCTGGAAGCTGCTGCTTCAAATCCCCTATGGAGAGAGCACGACCTACGGAGACCTGGCCCGGCAAGCCGCAGCCCTCCTGGGCAGGGAGTCTATGTCCGCCCAGGCGGTGGGGGGCGCCGTGGGGCACAACCCCATCAATATCCTTGTGCCCTGCCACCGGGTTCTGGGAGCGGATGGCTCCCTGACCGGCTATGGCGGCGGCATAGAACGGAAAAAATACCTGCTGAACCTGGAAGGGATTCCCTGGAACGAGTAAAAATGGCCCGGAGCTTCACAGAAATGAAGCTCCGGGTTTTTCGCGTCCGGTCAACCGGCCAGACTGCCGGTTGTCACATACAGGTCGCCGCTGCTGTTGATCTGAATAATTTCCAAATCCGACTCGATCAGGTTGGCCCGATAGGGGTTGAAGGAGGCGTTCATCAGCTCCACGATCTGATCCGGATAGAGCAGCACATAGGACAGCTTGTGATAGCTGCCGTCAATGTTGCCGGGCAGGACGGTAAAGTTCAGATCCCTTTCCAGATCGGCGCGGAAATATTGCAGGCCGAACCAGAGCAGGTTGGAGAA
Organism: uncultured Oscillospiraceae bacterium; assembly: GCA_964432375.1. Taxonomy (GTDB): domain Bacteria; phylum Bacillota; class Clostridia; order Oscillospirales; family Oscillospiraceae; genus JAJQBJ01. Next base: position 3,181 of record CAYSNK010000143.1, read on the forward strand.
GGACAGGTCGCTCTCCACGCTGCTCCGGAACACCTGAATCAGGGAGGGAAGGCGGAGCACATTGGAGAGCTTCAGTGTCTGGCCGACAACGGACATCAGGAAGCTCTGCTGAATCTCAATGCGGCCAATATCGCCCACGGAGGCGCTGGTTCCGTCGTTGTTCTTGCGCCAGCGCACCAGCTGCATGGCCATATCCCCGTCCAGCTCCTGATACCCGGCGGACAGGTGGATGTGAAGATCCTGGGCGGGGTCATCGTAGTTCATGTCACAGGGAACGTCGTACCAGACGCCGCCGATGGCGTCCACCAGGCCGCCGATGGCGGACCAGTCCACCTTGACGTAGTAGTCCGGCTGGATGCCCGTCACGTTTTTCACCTGCTGCCGCAGCCCCTCCAGGCCCGAATTCATGTAAACGGAGTTGATCTTCTTGGTACTCCAGCTGACGTTGACCATGCTGTCCCGGGGAATGCTGACCACATTGCAGGTTTTGTTGACTGTGTCCGCCGTGATCAGCATGATGGTGTCTGTGCTTTGGGAGCTGGTATCCTCGCCGAAGAGGAGGATGGTGTAAACCCCCTCCTTATGGCCGCCCATGGACTGGGAATAGGAGGTTTCCGCCAGCTCCGGCCTGCGGATGAGAACCTTTGCGCAGAAAAACACAGCCGCCGCCAGGATGAGCAGAAGGAACAGGGCGAGGACCCGCCTGCGGCGCCTCCGCCGGCGAAGCCGGGCCCGCTCCCCGCGGCCCCGGTGATAAGAACCGGAGGAATAGAGGGAAGATTGAGGGGAATAGTCGTATTCCATAAGATCACTCCTGTCTGTTTCTATGCTCAGTATATCAAAAGATTTT
>CAYSNK010000144.1:0-4027 GCA_964432375.1 uncultured Oscillospiraceae bacterium
TCCGCCGCCATGATCCTGACCCTGATCACCGTGGGCAAGATGCTGGAGGCCCGCTCCAAGGGCAAGACCACCGACGCCTTGAAGGGCCTGATGAAGCTGGCGCCCAAGACCGCCGTTGTCCTGCGGGAGGGCGCCGAGGTCACGGTTCCCATTGAGCAGGTTCACAAGGGAGACGTGTTTTTGGTGCGCCCGGGGGAAAACATTCCGGTGGACGGCGTGATCCTGGAGGGCAGCAGCGCGGTGAACGAGGCAGCCCTGACCGGCGAGAGCATCCCTGTGGATAAGTCCCCGGGGGATGCGGTTTCCGCCGCCACGGTGAACCAGTCCGGCTTTCTCCGGTGCGAGGCCACCCGGGTGGGGGAGGACACCACCCTCTCCCAGATTATCAGGATGGTCAGTGATGCCGCCGCTACCAAGGCCCCCATTGCAAAGGTGGCGGATAAAGTCTCCGGCGTGTTTGTCCCTGCGGTGATCACGGTGGCCGTGGTCACGCTGATCGTGTGGCTGCTGGCGGGGCAGACCTTCGGCTTTGCCCTGTCAAGGGGCATCTCCGTCCTGGTCATCTCCTGCCCCTGCGCCCTGGGCCTGGCCACCCCTGTGGCCATCATGGTGGGCAACGGCGTGGGCGCGAAGAACGGCATCCTGTTCAAGACTGCCGTCTCCCTGGAGGAGACGGGTAAGGTGCAGATCGTCGCCCTGGACAAGACCGGAACCATCACCGCCGGGGAGCCCCGGGTGACCGACCTGGTGCCTGCCCGGGGCTATACCGGCCGGGAACTGCTCTCCCTGGCCCTTGCGCTGGAAAAAAAGAGCGAGCATCCCCTGGCCACGGCTATTTTGCGGAAGGCAGAGGAGGAGCGTCTGACCGCCGCAGAAGTCTCCGATTTCCGGGCCCTGCCCGGCAATGGCCTGACGGCCAGTCTGGACGGGCAGCGGCTGGCGGGCGGAAGCCTGAAATTTATCAGCGGCCAGGCGGCGGTTCCCCCGGAGCTGGCCGCCCAGGCGGAGGCGCTGGCCGAAAACGGCAAGACCCCCCTGTTCTTTGCCAGGGACGGCGTCCTGGCGGGCATTGTGGCTGTGGCGGACGTCATCAAGGAGGACAGCCCCCAGGCGGTCAGGGAGCTTCAGGGCATGGGAATCCGGGTGGTTATGCTCACCGGCGACAACGAGCGCACCGCCAGGGCCATCGGCGCCCAGGCCGGTGTGGATGCCGTCATTGCGGGCGTACTGCCCGAGGGCAAGGAGGCGGTGATCCGGGCCCTGAAGGAACAGGGCAAGGTGGCCATGGTGGGCGATGGCATCAACGACGCCCCTGCCCTGACCCGGGCGGATACCGGCATCGCCATCGGCGCCGGGACGGATATCGCCATCGACGCGGCGGATCTTGTGCTGATGAAGAGCAGGCTCTCCGATGTGCCCGCCGCCATCCGGCTGAGCCGGGCCACCCTGCGGAATATCCATGAAAACCTGTTCTGGGCCTTTTTCTATAATGTGATCGGGATTCCGCTGGCGGCGGGGGTCTGGATTCCGGTGTTTGGCTGGAAGCTGAATCCCATGTTTGCCGCCGCCGCCATGAGCCTCTCCTCGTTCTGCGTGGTGTCCAACGCCCTGCGGCTGAACCTGTTCAAGCTCCGGGAAACCGGGCGGGACCGGCGGACGAAAAAGGAGCTTCCCCAGCTGAACCTGGAGGGCATCCTCCGGGAGGAGCCGGACAGCCCCCCGAACCCTTCGGCGGGGACAGAAACCCTGACCATCCGAATTGAGGGCATGATGTGCCATCACTGTGAAAACGCGGTAAAAAAAGCGCTGGAGGCCATCCCCCAGGTGGCCGGGGCCATCGCCGACTATGAAAAGGGCACCGCGGTTGTGACCCTGCTGGGCCCGGTGGAGCGGGAGGCGCTGAAACAGGCCATCGAGGAAGAGGATTATGAAGTGATTTCCATTCAATGAAGGAATAGGAGGAGCAAGATGACAAAGGTAACCCTGAAAATTGACGGCATGATGTGCGGGATGTGCGAGGCCCATGTCAACGACGCCATCCGGAAGGTCTGCGAGGTGAAGAAGGTCACCTCCTCTCATACCACGGGCGTTACGGAGATCCTGCTTACGGAGCAGCCCGACGTGGCCCGCATCAAGGCCGCCGTCAAGGAGACCGGCTACAAGGTCACCGGCGTCCGGGTGGAGCCATACGAGAAGAAGGGGTTCTCCCTGTTTCGGAAGTGACAGCGGGAACGATGCCGGGGCTGAAAGGCCCCGGCATTTTCAGGCCCCGGGGAGTCCGCAAAGGATCTCTGGGGGGTTGCGCCTTTTTCTGATGAAAAAACTCCCGCGCTCTTGCCGGTTTAACCGGAGCTTCCCTGATTGACAGATGGAAAAAAATGTAGTACCATATACGAAAACCGGACAATCATCTGTGAAATCTGCTGTGTGATTGGCGGTAAAGGAAGAAAGAGGGCATTTTCCATGAATTTTGTGTTTATTTCACCGGCCTTTCCCCATACCTACTGGAATTTCTGTGACCGGCTGCACCGGAACGGGGTGAACGTCCTGGGCATCGGCGATACGCCCTACAACGAGCTGGAGGATCAGCTGAAAGCCTGCCTGACCGAGTATTATAAGGTCGGAAACCTGGAGAATTATGACGAGGTATACCGGGCCATGGCGTTTTTCGCCTTCCGCTACGGAAAGATCGACTGGGTGGAGTCCAACAACGAATATTGGCTGGAGCAGGATGCCCGCCTGCGCACCGACTTCCACATTACCACCGGCGCCAACCTGGAGGAGGTGGCCCGGTACAAGAGCAAGTCCGGCATGAAGGAGTATTACGAAAGGGCCGGTGTGCCCACCGCCCGGTGCCATCGGGTTTCCGGCTATGCCCAGGCGAAGGAATTTTTAAACCAGACGGGCTACCCCGCCTTTGCCAAGCCGGATAACGGGGTTGGCGCGGCAGGCACCTATAAGCTGGAAAACGACGGGGATCTGGAGCGCTTTTTTGCCGGGAAGCCCGATGTCCCCTATGTGATCGAGGAGTTTATCACCGGAGATATTTTTTCCTATGACGCGGTGGTGGATTCCCATTCCAACCCGCTGTTTGAGTCCATGACCGCCTGGCCCCCGTCCATCTCCGATATTGTCAACTACAAGCTGGATCTGAGCTATTATGTGACGGCGGAGATGCCCGAGGCCCTGAAGCAGATGGGCAGGCGGACGGTAAAGTCCTTTGGGGTCAGGAGCCGCTTTGTCCACCTGGAGTTTTTCCGCCTGACCAAGCCCCGCAAGGGCCTGGGGGAGATCGGGGACTTCGTGGGTCTGGAGGTCAATATGCGGCCCGCAGGCGGCTATACTCCGGACATGATGAACTATGCCCATTCCACCGACGTCTACCAGATCTGGGCGGACATGGTGACCACCGATGCCAGGAGCAAGCCCCAGGCGGAGCGCTCCCATTACTGCGTCTACGCGGGCCGCCGGGATTGCTATTCCTATGTACATTCCCATGAGGAGGTTCTGGGGCGCTACGGCGGCCAGATTGTGATGTGCGAGCGGATGCCGGATATCCTCTCCGGCGCTATGGGCAACCAGATGTACACCGCCCACGCCGCAACGGAGGAGGAGGCCCGGGAGTTTATCCGCTTTATCCAGGAGAAGCTCTGAGCCGGTCAGCAAAAAGGAGCACCGGAGGGCTGCCTCCGGTGCTCCGTGCTTTATTCTGCGCTAGTGGATGCTGTGCCAAGGGAACCGAACCCTTCGGTGATCGCGCTCCCGATCCGTTCGGGGATCAGCCGCTTCCAAATCAGGAAACCAATCAAAAATCCGGCAAATAAAAGGATTACAAAGTCAATATTGAACGACCTGGCATTGAAAATCAGGTTGGGCACGATCAACACCACGCTGAAGAACAGCCCCCATAAAAGGATACCGGGATAGGAGCGGGACTTGGGATGCAGCATAGGGATCAGGACCCCGGGCGCGATGTAGACAAGAAGCTGGCCGGCCAGAAGAAACAGGGCCGCGCCCAAGCTGCCGC
>CAYSNK010000145.1:0-3956 GCA_964432375.1 uncultured Oscillospiraceae bacterium
TCAACAATCAGTTACCCCCTGCACTCAGGAAACGAAGTGCAGGGGGATGTTTTTGCAAGATAGAAAAAGACGGAATATCATAGCCCTTCTGCTGCGGCTGAGGGAAGTGACCGAAAGTATCGCTTCCCCCAGCCGTAACGCTCCGAGCAAGGAGTGATCGCTGTCCCCACCCAAATGGGAATCGTGAGGAATCATTTGCCAAACATCAGGTTAGGCAGGAGCAGGGAGATCTGGGGCACATAGAAGATGATGACCAGCGTAATCAGGATGGTGATCAGATAGGGCAGCATCCCCTTGATGATCGTTCCGGTGGGCACGTCCGGTGCGCGGGAGGAAACCACAAACAGGTTGATGCCCACGGGGGGAGTCAGCGCGCCCACAGCCACAGTAAAGGCCACCACAATGCCGAACCAGACCAGGTCATAGCCCAGCGCGGAGACAACCGGCGCCAGGATGCCGACGGTCAGCATCATAACGGGCGGGGAATCCAGGAAGCAGCCCAGGATCAGGTACAGAATGACAATCAGCCAGATGATTACGCTTGGGGGGACAGGCAGGGACTGTATCCAGTTTGCCAACATTCTGGGCAGGCCGGACAGGGACATAAAGGAGTTGAACACCTGGATGCCGATGAACATGAAGAACATGGCGCCGCCGATGGAGGCCGTGTTCTTGATCGTGACGGCAAATTCCTTCAGGTTCATGCGGCGCATAACCGCCACAATGATGATGGCGCCGATCACGCCGATTCCGGCGGCCTCGTTGACAGTGCAGATGCCGCCCCAGATGGAACCCATCACCACGATCATCAGGATGAGGAATGCCCAAACCCCTTTCAGACTGGCCAGGCGCTCCCGCCAGGAGGCTTTGGGCATCAGGGGGGCCTTCTCGGGTTTGATCTTGATCTGAATGACGGTGCAGACGGCCAGGGTGAAGGTCAGCAGAATACCGGGCAGCCAGCCGGCCATGAACAGGCGGCCAATGGAGGCGCCGGAGAGCAGGCCGTACATGATCAGCGGGGTGCTGGGGGGAATGAGAATTGCCAGGGGGCCGGAGCCCACGATGGAACCCAGGCCAAGGCCCGCGTCATAATGGTTCTTTTTCATTTCAGGCCATGCCACCTGGGTCATAATCAGGGCGGTGGTGGAGCCGGAGCCGCAGACCGCGCCGAACATGGCGGAGGCCACGGTGGTGGTGATCGCCAGGCCGCCGGGCAGGTGGCCGCAGAGCTTTCTTGCGAAGTTATAGGCGTCCGATGTCAGCTTGCCGTGGAAGGCGATATCCCCCATCAGCATAAACAGGGGCATAACCACGAACGTATAGCTTGCCGCCGAGGTAAAGGGAATGGAGGCCAGGAAGGACAGCCCCGAATCCCAGCCCAAAATCAGCGCCGCCCCCACCACGCCTGAAAAGGCGAAGGTGAAGGACAGGGGCATCCCCAGGAAAAGCAGGACAATCATCAGCAGAACGCCGATAATACCGGCTGTTGTTGCGCTCATACTTCCTCCTCCTTTGCCGCCCCGGTCTCCTGGGGCTTCTCGTTCCGGGTCCGGAATGCCCGGACAGCCTCGCCGAAATACTTCAGGCCATCCGCCAGAAACTCCAGAGACAGCAGGACATTCATAACGGAAATGATGTAATAGAACGGCGCGTAATTGATCTTCAGAATGGGGGAGCTGGTCTTAGAGGCCCAGACCTGTCCCGCATAGCCAAAGGTTCGGATGGTAATATTGGCGGTCACAAAAATGCAGAGCAGGGTCACGATGCCAAGAACCGCGTTGCGAATATAGGCGGGCATCATGTTGGTGAAAAAGTCAACACGGACATGAGCGCGGATACGGGTGGACTGGCACAGGGCGAAGTACACCACAAACACCATCATTAGCTGCACGATTTCCTGGGAACCGGTGATGGATGATTTCAGAAAATAGCGGCAGAACACATCGGCGAAAATCAGGGCTGCCATCAGGAACAGCGCGGCCCCGGCAACCCAGGCGCAGGCGCCGCTGATTTTCCCCAGGATTCGGTCTAAGGTACGCAGAACTTTCACAAAAGTCACATCCTTTTTGTTGGAGTTACAATTCAACCGGCAAGAGCTGGCGGGGAAGAGCGCCGTCCGAAGATGCAGGCGATTGATTCAGAAGGGACGATGGGAACAAAGGGGCCGGCAGGTTCTCAGCCGGCCCCTCGTGCCAATTTTACGATGTTTTTACTTCGTCAGGTTCCGAGCCGGCGCAGTCATCCGGCATATTCCGCCACAGCAGCCTGCGCGGTGGCCACGATCCCGGCGCCATCCATTCCCTCGGCGTTCAGGTTCGCAATCAGTTCCTCGACCTGGGAGGCGGTTGCCTCCTGGCAGGCTGCCACCAGCTCATCGCTGGGGGTGATGACGGTCAGGCCGCCGTCGGTCATGCTCTTCAGGCAGTCCTCCTTGGCCTGGTTGTTCAGGTCAAAGTAGGTTTCCTGATACTTTGCGGCAACCTCGTCCATGGCGGCCTGGATATCAGCGGGCAGACTCTCCCATACGGTGTTGTTGATGCCGATGAAGTTCATGCCGGTGCAGATGGGCAGATCCAGCAGATACTTGCAGACATCCTGCAGCTTGAACACATCTGCGGCGTCAACAGAGGTGATGGTGCCGTCGGCAACGCCCTGAGACAGGGACATATACAGGTCGGTGATCGCAATGGAGGTGGCGGTGGAGCCCAGGTTCTCAACGCAGCTCACCAGGGGCGCGGAGGAGGCGCGGATCACCATGCCGGAGAGATCCTCCACGGTGGAAACCTCCTTGTCAACGAACATATACTCCTGCATCAGCGTGGGCAGATACGCCACAACGTGCATATAGTCGGTGAACTCGCCCAGCATCCCCTGCTCCGCCAGAGCGTCCATCACATAGGCCGCGCACTCGGGGGAATCCACGGTAAAGGGAGTCTGTACAAAGTCCGTCACCGGGAAGTGGCCCGCGTGGGCTACGCCGGCGTGTACCATGTCGATGGTTCCCTGGGTGAACATGGACCAGACGTCATCGGAGGAACCCAGAGAGTTGCCCAGGAAGAGCTCGATCTTCACCTGGCCCTTGGTCGCCTGATAGACATCGTCCGCATAGTCCTGAAGCATCACAGCCAGCCACTGGCCCTCGGATGCCTCGCAGCTCATGCGCAGGTTGTAAGTAGGAGATTCCGCAAATTCCTCCTCGGGCTCCTCCTCCGGCGTCTCCTCCGGAGCTTCAGTTGCCGGAGTATCGGCAGAGGGGGCGGGGGTGTCTGCCGGAGCGGGATCAGAATTGCTGCCGGAGCCGCCGCAGGCCGCCAACGACAGCGCCATTGCCAACGCAAGGATCAACGCGATTGTCTTTTTCATAATTTTTCCTCCTGTAAATCTCGAATTGCAGATTCGGCAAAAGGTCGATTTTCTCAACCTGCGTTTAGTCTAGCATTGATTTGTCATTGCGTCCAATTTCTTTTTTATGATAAAACGATAACGTCAGGGTTATCAATAATCCTCGAAAAAGAGAAACGCCCCTTGGCACAGCCATGACCTGCGCCAAAGGGCATTTTTCGCCGGGGGGAATTTCATACTCAAAAAGCAGGAGAGAAAATTCACAGGGAAACAGTTCCCCTGTGTTGGACAGTATACCCCATGGCGGCTGTTTTGTAAAATTCCACTTTTGTCCATTATTTATAACCTGAAGGTCATAATTTTCTCCCAACCGCTTGAATTGCTGCAAGAAATAGGGTATTCTAAAGAAGTCCTGAGCCGATGCGTCACCGGCGCTTTGCGGCGATTCGTCTTTATGAGAAATGAGAGGCGCTCCATGGAATTAAATCAGTTATATTGCTTTTTACAGGTTGCGAAAACGGAGCACATGACCCGCGCCGCCAACCAACTCCACATTACCCAGCCCGCCCTGTCCAAGAACATCTCCCGCCTGGAAGAGGACCTTGGGGTCAAGC
>CAYSNK010000146.1:0-3938 GCA_964432375.1 uncultured Oscillospiraceae bacterium
TCTTCCGGAGCGGGCGAAAAGCCGCCGCAGAGACAGCCTCGTCTGCGGCGGCTTGTTTTCCTTTTGGGGGATCAGTCTGATTCGATGGCGGACGCCGCAAGGAGCCCGCTGTCCTCCGCCGGGGTGTAGGCAATGGTGACCCGGTCACCCACATCCAGAATGACCGCCGCAGGCGCCTGCACCGCCGTGATGGTGTAATAGCAGTCCCCGCCGGCCAGCTTGATGAAGTAGGTGGTGTTCCCCTCCATAACAGCGGAACGGATCTCCTCAATCACGCCGTTGACAAGCTCCTGCTCCTGGACAGGGGTCAGATCCTCGGAGGAGACGACCCCGTTCTGGGCCAGCAGGCTCTGGTAATTCTCCAGGCAAAGCTCCACACTGGCGCCGGTGGCCACGATCTGATATTCCTGGACGTTGACCATGGCGTACATTTTCACAAGCTGGCTGGCGTCCTTCAGGGCCATAAAGTAGGTGGGCTCCCCGTCGATATTCAACAGCAGGGGGAAGGTGGCCCGATAGCTGTACTGCTGGACGGCGCCCTCGGCGGAGTCCATGCCGGAATACTCGTTTGCGCCTGCGCAGGAGTAATAACTGGCCTCCTTCGTCCTCTGGTTCACCAGGATAAAGCCGATGTTGGACTCGTCCCCGCCTACCGAGGTGATGCCGGTGTAGAGCCATACATCGTCGTCCATGGCGATATAGTTATAGCCCTCCGTGGTCACGGTGCAGTCGGTCTGGCCGAAGATGGAGTTCCAGAAGCCGTTGTGATACTGGCCATAGTAATCGTACTGGGTCATGACCAGATCCGCGTCATAGACCCGGTCCACCCAGGTGGGGACGTCTGCCACATCGTAGTAGGTTCCCTCCCCGGTGATGGCGTTCACCAGCACAGCGCCCTTGACATCCGTGCCGCTGAACAGGCCGATGGTCTTTTTTTCCACGGAGGCCACCCAATAGGGCACACCGTCCTCATCGATCTCGAAATTCACGTCTCCGAAGATGGCCGTGGGGTACAGAAACCGCAGATGCCGGGAAATATTGTGGTTGAAGAACTCCGAGGGGGAATACTTGATCCCCTCCTCCAGACGGATTACGGAGACGGTCTGCGTCCTCATGTCCGTCACAATATAGGCGGGGATGCCGTCTTTCTGATTCTTCCACCACTTGATCACATCGCCGTAGTTCAGATAGGTCACGCGCACAGGGGCGTTCTGATAGTTGATCTGAGCCGAGGAAGCATCCACCTCAAACTGGCTGACCAGGTCAGACAGCTCCCCCAGCTTCCGGTTTGCCAGGGTGTTGGCGGAGTCTGAGTCCAGCATGGGGATCTGATCCCAGCTGATCTCCGTCACCTCCTCCGCGAAGTCGCCGGTGCTGACGGTCAGCAGCTTGGAATAGGCGTCCGCCCGGAACAACACCCACCCGGCAAGGCCGCCCACCAGCATCACCGCGACGCAGGCCAGGCCCAAAATTACCGGCACCCGGCAGGTTTTTTTCACTGCCCGGACGACTGCCCCTCCGCTTTCCCGCCAAAGGCCGCCGAAAATCAGGCGGCAGACGCCGTATACCACGCAGAGCAGGATGAGGGAGGTCCAGAACTCCTGGGCATGGGGGTTGATGGCCGGCAGGGACACATAGAAATAGATGGCCGCAAAGATCAGGGTGATCAGCAGGCTCAGCAAAGTGCTTTTCCCCGGGGAGCGGCCCTTGCCGGGCTTTTTCTCCCCGGACTTCCCGCCGCCCTGCTCCTGATAATCCTCGCCGAACCGCTTTTTCTGAAAGGGATCTCCGCCGCCGGAGGAAAAGCCGGTCGTGTGAAAGCGTATAATCATAAAAGCCTCCTGATCAGATGAATGGAATACGTTACTCCATATAATATATCACAGTTTTTCCGGTTTGCCTATCAGATTCTCAATTATTTTTCCGGCCCGGGAACCGGCGCCTGCGGCGGGGCAGTCCTGCCCCGGAAAAATTTTCCGGATCATTGAAAAAAGGGGTTGACAATTCTATTGGAGTAGAATATACTGATCGTAGATTCTATCCGGATAGAATAAGGAGCAATCGAAATGAGCGTCAATTTGTTTGAAAGTGAACTGCGGGTTATGGAGCTGCTGTGGCAGAAAAGCCCTCAGTCCGCCAAAGAGCTGGCGGAGCAGCTGAACGGCCTGTACGGTTGGAGCAAGACCACCTCCTATACGGTGATCAAAAAATGCGTGGACAAGGGGGCCGCTGCCCGCAGCGAGAGCGGATACCTTTGCCGGCCGCTGATTTCCCGGGAGGAGGCACAGAATTTCCAGGCGGACGAGCTGATCCAGCGGATGTATGACGGGAACGCCGACCAGTTGGTGGTGGCCCTGGCGCGGAGGAAGCGCATCTCCAGAGAATCCCTGGAGAAGATCCGGGAACTGCTGGAGGGGCAGGATTGATATGATTCAGACCCTTCTGGAGCCGAGCCTGCGAGGGGGAGCCTTTATCCTCGTCCTTCTGCTGATTCGCTGGGGGAGCCGGGGGCGGATCTCCGGCCATGTATTTTATGGAATGTGGATCATGGTTCTGCTTCGGCTGATGGTTCCGTGGAATCTTCCGATCCTGATTCCCTGGAATGAGCCGGGCATGGCGGAGCCGCAAGTGGAACAGGCGGGAAACGCGGTTCGGCTGGAGGTTCCCCTGGCGAAAACGGGGGCGGCGGAAGGCCCTTCCCTGGGGCTGGAGGAGGGGCTGATCCTCCTGTGGGCAGCCGGCGCTGCGGTGGTCATTCTGATTACAGCGGGGAAGCATCTTCGCTTCCTGCGGCAGGCGAATGAATCCCTGCCCGGGAATACGGAGTTCCTCTGCCGGTGGAAGAGCTCCCATCCGCTGCGGCGGGCTTACGCCATTCGGGTTTCCGATCAGATCTCCGGGCCGGTCACCTGCGGCCTGATTCATCCCAGAATCATTCTGCCCCAGGGGATGGACGCCTCCGAGGAGGAAATGGAACTGATCCTGGCCCATGAATGGGTGCATATCCGGCGGCTGGACTTGCTTTTTCAGTATGGGCTTGTGCTGTGCCGGGCGATCCATTGGTTCAATCCGCTGGTGTGGCTTATGGCGGACTATGCCCGCCGGGATCTGGAACGTTCCTGTGACGAGGTCGTCCTGCGCGGAGCCGGGAGGGAACAAAGAAAGAGATACGCATGGGTACTGCTCCGGTTTTCTGTCCCCAAAACCGAACTGGGGGCATGGAAGCTCAATTTGTCGGTATTTCAAAACGAACTGGAAGAAAGGATCGTGTGCGTGATGAAAAAAAGAAAGTTTTCGCTGATCGCTCTGATTCTGAGCGGAGCGCTGCTGATCACTGCTGTGGGAGCCTTTGCAGCGGAAAAAGAGACCGCTCCGGAGGAACAGGACCCTCAGACTGCGGAAATCACATCCATTGTGGAGCAGGCGGAAGAAGAAACGCCTGTGAAGAACACGGGTGATAGCCTTTCTCTTGAGGGCGTCATTTATTACAATGATGGAGAAAGCGGAGAACCGGAGGAAGGAGAGGCGGAAGAAGTAGAGGAGTATGACCCCGATGCGGGAACGCCGTATGATAGCTATACGATCGTAAATACTTCAATTACGAGCACCGGCTTTTCCTGGACGCAGCCGGAGGGTAATACTGCGTACCGCATCTGGGTAAATAACACCCGGGATATACCGGTGAAGGTTACGGTCAGCTATGGGTCGAAAAGCTATTATTTCTACGTTTCTGCCAACAGCGGCTTAGCCTACACAGTGAATAACGCCTGGCAGGGGACAGTTCATACGGTGGACTTTTCCACTTCGGACGGCGCGGTTTCCGGGACTGCGGCGGTTCGGGTTTCCTCAGCGGCATTTTAATTGCCCGGCGGGAAAGGCTTTATGGACTGCGGTAAGTGAAAAGCAGAGCAAAACTGTATCCTGCGGCTGAGCGCCGC
>CAYSNK010000147.1:0-3906 GCA_964432375.1 uncultured Oscillospiraceae bacterium
CGGGTACAATCGCTGCTCCGAGGTGATTGTACCACAGAAGCGGCAAAAGCACAAAGGAAACTCTGATTAAATCGTCTGTGGCCGGGCGGCGGCTCTTTTCCGCCGGAAATGCGTTGCTCAAACTTGAAATACACAAAGTATTCCTGCGTTTTCGCGCCTTTTTCTGGCGAAAAATCCCTCGCCGCCAGCTCTTGCCGATTTAATCAGAGTTTCCCAAACTTTCTCCGGTTGCCGCAATCCCCCTTGACATTTGCGGGAATCCCTGCTATGATAGCTGTACTTCATAGATTTAATGCTTCAAAGTTCTGAAGCGCCCATAGAAAGAAGGATCATCATGTCAACCATGCAGTTCACCAAGGTGCGCAGGCTCCCCTCTCCCGAGGAGATTTGCGCCATGTTCCCGGTTTCCGAGGCGGTGCGCCGCCGCAAGGAGGCCCGGGATCAGGAGATTGCTGATCTGATCACCGGCGCGGACCCCCGGTTCCTCCTCATCATCGGCCCCTGCTCCGCCGACCGCCAGGATGCCGTTCTGGATTATATCTCCCGCCTGGCCCCGGTGCAGGAAAAGGTCAAGGACAAGATTTTGATTATCCCCCGCATCTACACCAACAAGCCCCGCACCACCGGCGACGGCTACAAGGGCATGGTTCACCAGCCCGATCCGGAGGCCCAGAGCAATATGGTGAAGGGGGTTCAGGCCATCCGCCAGCTCCACACCCGGGCCATCGAGGAGACGGGCTTCACCTGCGCCGATGAGATGCTCTATCCGGAAAACCACAGCTATCTGGGGGATCTGCTGGGTTATGTGGCGGTGGGCGCCCGCTCGGTGGAAAACCAGCAGCACCGGCTCACTGCCAGCGGCCTGGGCATCCCCGTGGGCATGAAAAACCCCACCAGCGGCGACTTTTCCGTTATGCTGAACTCCATCATGGCCGCCCAGCACCCCCATTCCTTCGAGTATCGGGGCTGGGAGGTTTCCACCCCCGGCAATCCCCTGGCCCACGCCATCCTCCGGGGCTCCGTCAACAAGCACGGCCAGAACCACGCCAACTACCACTATGAGGATCTGGCCCGGCTATACGCCATGTATACGGAAAAGAGCCTGGAAAACATGGCCGTCATAGTGGACTGCAACCACTCCAACTCCGGCAAGGATTTTCTGGCCCAGATCAGGATCGCCAAGGAGGTGGTTCACAACCGCAGCATCCATCGGGAGTTCAGCTATGTGAAAGGGCTGATGATCGAAAGCTACCTGGTAGACGGCAGCCAGAAGGTGGGAGGCGGCTGTTACGGCCAGTCCATCACCGACCCCTGCCTGGGCTGGGACAAGAGCGAGCGCCTGATTTACGACCTGGCGGATATGCTTTAAAACTAAGGAACCTCTGATACGCGCAAACGCCCCGACCCGGACTTTTGCGTAAAAAATTCTCCGCAAAGTCGATGCTTTGCGGAGAATTTCCTGTTATCGCTTCAATTTCATAATTCCATTGTCCGGAAAGGTCACATAGCTCGTTTCCGGCATACCGGCCGCCAGCTCCTTGGGGATGGCCCAGCGGATCAGTTCCCTGGGGCTGCTCCCCTTCCGCCGGATCATCCGCACCACATTAAAGGTGTCCGGCACCTCCTGCACCACCTCATATTCAAAGGTGTTCACCCCGGGGCCCTCCGCCGCCCGGATGCTGTGGGCCCGGATGCCCACGCAGTCAAAGTCCTCCGGCCCGGGCAGCGTCAGATCCAGATCCCAGTTTTCCACATGGCAGAGGTCTCCCTGCCGGGTCACCGGAGACAGGTTCTTGCAGCCAGTGAGCAGCGCCGCCTGCCAGGTGCGGGGGTTTTCAAACACCGCAGCCTTGGTGTCCAGCACCTCGATATTGCCCTGGCCGTACACCGCCACCCGGTCGCTGACCCGAAATACCTCGTCCCGGCTGTGGGAGACAAAGAGGGTCGTCCCGTGAAACTGGCTCAGGCGCTCCATCAGCTCCTGCTCCATCTCCCAGCGGAGATAGGAGTCCAGGGCGGAAAACGGCTCGTCCAGCATCAGGATGGCGGGCCGGCTGACCAGAATCCGGGCCAGGGCCACCCGCTGCTGCTGGCCGCCGGAGAGCTGGGAGGGCAGGTGCTTTTCCAGGCCCTGGAGGTGAAAGGTCTCGATGCTCTCCGCCACCCGCCGGAGGCGGAGCTTCCTGTCCTTCTCCCGGTTCAGGCCGGTCAGGATATTCTGCTCCACCGTCAGATTGGGAAAGAGGGCATAGTTTTGGAAGAGCATTCCCACCCGGCGCTTTTGAGGGGGCAGGTTGATCCTCTTCTCGGAGTCAAAGAACACCACGCCGTCCACCACGATCCGGCCCTCGTCCGGCCTTTCTACCCCGGCGATACAGCGGAGGGTCATGCTCTTGCCGCAGCCGGAGCCGCCCAGCAGCGCCAGCACATCGTCCCCGGTGGAAAATGCCACGTCCAGTTGGAACTTCCCCAGCCGCTTCTTGATATTGACCTCAATCGACATGGTTCACCCCTCCTGTTTCTTCCGGTTCCGGACGGATTTTTCCCGTTTTTCCAGCATATTGACCGCCAGGAGCACCACAAAGGAGATGGCCATATTCACCAGGACCCAACGAAAGGCCGCTTCGTCCTCGTTGGTCCGCCAGAGCTGGTAGACCGTGGTGGAGATGGTGGCCGTCCGCCCGGGGGTATAGCCCGCGATCATGCTGGTGGCGCCGTACTCGCCCAGGGCCCGGGCAAAGGCCAGCACGGTTCCCGCCAGAATCCCCTGCCGGCAGTAGGGCATCCGGATCTTCCAGAAAATATAGGTGTTGGAAAGCCCCAGGGTCTGCCCGGAATAGGCCAGCGTCTCGTCAAAGGATTCAAAGGCGCCCCGGGCCGTCCGGTACATCAGCGGGAAGATGACCACCGTGGTGGCAAAAATAGCAGACCACCAGGTCATGGTCAGCTTGATGCCGAAGGTGGACAAAAACCAGGCGCCCACCACCCGCTTGGGCCCCAAGACCCGCAGCAGCAGATAGCCCACCACTGTGGGGGGCAGCACCAGGGGCAGGGTGAGGATCACGTCCAGGATGCCCTTGATCATGCTCGGCGCCTTTGCGATGTAATAAGCGGCGAAAATTCCCACGAAAAAGATGATCACTGTGCTGATGGCCGCAATTCTCAGGGAGTTATATAATGGAAACCAGTCCATACTTGCCTCCTTTCCGATTTCTGCGCCTCCCTCGGAGGCGGATTCATAGGAACCACTGAACAAATTGGAAAAGGGCGGGCAATGTTGCCCGCCCTGCAAACGCCGGATATGGGGATATGGGATGTGAAATCAGGCAATCGGCGTAAAGCCCACAGCCTCAAACACAGCATCCGCCTCATCGCTGGTCAGATAGTCCAGGAAAGCCTGGGCCGCGTCCACGTTCTTGGAGACATTGAGGACAGCGGCGGGATAAATCACCTGGCCGCACATCTCGGCGGTAGCGGTGGCGACCACGGTCAGGCCGGCAGAGGCGGCGTCCGTCTGATAGATGATGCCGCAGTCAACGGTGCCCTCGGAAACCTGAGTGGTGACCTCCTTCACGTTGGAGCCGTAGGTGATGGAGCCGGCGGAAGCCAGATCCTCTTCGGACAGCTCATAGTAGGCCAGGATTTTCTGAGTGTACTGGCCCACAGGCACGTCGGAGTTGCCCATCGCCAGCATAATGGTGCCGTCCTTCAGGCCGGCGGCCAAATCGTCATAGGACTCGATGCCGGCGGGGTTTCCATCGGGCACAGCCAGGGCGACCTTGTTCTCCAGGATGTCAAAGCGGGTCTCGGAGAGGACGAAATCCAGGCCATCGGTGTTGACCTCGGGGTCGGCGGTGATGTCCAGCTGGTTCATCTGCTTCTGGCCTGCGGAGATGAAAATGTCGC
>CAYSNK010000148.1:0-3897 GCA_964432375.1 uncultured Oscillospiraceae bacterium
TATCTCCAGGCCATCACAGATGACTACGCGCTGAAAGCGGTTCAGCTCACCCTTCAGGTTACCGCCTGGGCGGTGGCGGTGAATACCGTTTTCGGGGTATGCGCCGCCTGGTGTATCACAAAATTTACCTTCCGGGGGAAAAAGCTGGTGTCCACCTTCATTGATCTCCCGGTGACCGTGTCCCCCATCATCGCGGGGCTGATCTATATTCTGCTCTATGGGCGGCAGAGCGCACTGTACCCCTTCCTCCATGAGCACGGCATCGACATCGTGTTTGCTGTCCCCGGCATCGTGCTGGCCACCATCTTTGTCACCTTTCCTCTCATCTCCCGGGAGATCATCCCCGTGCTCACCGCCCAGGGCACCGATGAGGAGGAGGCAGCCGCCCTCATGGGGGCGAATGTCTTCACCATCTTCCGCAAGGTGACCTTCCCCCACATCAAGTGGGCGCTGCTCTACGGCGTGGTGCTCTGCGCGGCCCGGGCTATGGGCGAGTTCGGGGCGGTTTCCGTCCTGTCCGGCCATCTGCGGGGCAAGACCAACACCGTGCCTCTGTATATAGAAATACTCTATCAGGGCTACGACTTCACCGGCGCCTTTGCCATATCCTCCCTGCTGGTGGTCATGGCGGTGATCATCCTGATCCTGCGCAGCGTTTTGGAGCACAGGGGCGGCAAGGCCGATGACAGCGTAAAATGAGGTGATTCTATGAGTGAAACGCAAAATTATGTGGAGCTTCGCCATCTGGAAAAACACTTTGAGGACTTCCACGCTTCCAAGGACATCAACATCACCATCCCAAAGGGAAAACTGGCTGCCCTGCTGGGCCCCAGCGGAAGCGGCAAAACCACCATCCTGCGCATGATTGCCGGGCTGGAAACCCCGGACTCCGGCGACATCCTTTTAAATGGGAAAAACGTCAACAACGTCCGCGGCAGCGAGCGGGGGATCGGTTTCGTGTTCCAGAACTACGCCCTGTTCCGATATATGACGGTGTATGACAACATCGCCTTCGGCCTGCGGGTGAAAAAGGCGAAAAAGGCGGAAATCGACGCCCGTGTGAGGGAACTGATCAAGCTCATTGACTGTGAGGGATTGGAAAAACGCTATCCCAGCCAGCTCTCCGGGGGACAGCGCCAGCGGGTGGCCTTTGCCCGGGCTTTGGCCCCCAGACCGGAGCTGCTGCTGCTGGATGAGCCGTTTGCCGCGATTGACGCCAAGGTCCGGCTGGAGCTGCGCACCTGGCTGCGGGATATGATCAACCATCTGGGCATCACCAGCATTTTCGTCACCCACGATCAGGACGAGGCCATCGAGGTGGCCGATGAGATCATTGTCACCAACCAGGGCCGGGTGGAGCAGACCGGCACCCCCCAGGAGCTGTACAGCCGCCCCGCCACTCCGTTTGTCGCCCAGTTCATCGGCCACTCGGTGCGGATCGACAACTACGCCGACTTCCGCTATTTTGAATGGAGCGGGCCGGACAGCGCCGCCATCCTCCGCCCGGAGTTCATCAGCGTGTACAAAAAGGGCGAACGCCCGCAGTTCAGCGCCTCGGCGGACGAGGGCGTGGTGGAGGACATCATTTTCCGGGGCAGCAGCATGGAGGTGCGGGTGCGGCTTCACGGCGTGATTCTCTCCGCCAACCGGAGCATCAACGACCCCGCCGTGGAGATCGGGGAGAAAGTGGACGTGTTCATCTATCGGATGTACATCATCAGCGGCGACACGGTCACGCTCCAGAATAACGCCTCCCTGAAGCTGGAGAGCGTGGTCATCTGACCGATCTGACAGAAAGGAGGAGCGCGCTTGAAGGTCAAGCGATTGGAAACCGATTTGCTCATCATCGGCGGCGGCACCGCCGGCTGCTCCGCCGCCATGACTGCCGCGGAGGAGAGGCCGGACGTGCGCGTCATTGTGGCGGAAAAGGCCAATATCCGCCGCAGCGGATGCCTGGCGGCCGGGGTCAACGCCATCAACGCCTATCTCACGGAGGGAGAGACCCCGGAAAGCTATTTAGAGTTCGTCCGCTGGGACGCGGCGGGGCTGATTCGGGACGACCTGGTGCTCACCATGGCCCAAGGCTTCAACGAGGCCGCCCGCAAGCTGGAACAGTTGGGCCTGGTCATTTTAAAGGATGAAAACGGCGAGTATGCGGCCCGGGGCAAGCGGAACATCAAAATCAACGGCGAGAACATCAAGCCCATTCTGGCTGACGCGGTGAATGTCCTGCCCAATGTGACGGTGCTGAACCACATCAACATCACCGACTACCTGACTGAAAACGGCAGGGTCGTGGGCGCGGCGGGGTTCGGCATCAACGATGGGGCCGCATACCTGATCCATAGCCGGGCCGCCATCTGCGCCACAGGAGGGGCCGCAGGGCTGTACCGCCCCAACAACCCCGGTTTCTCCCGGCATAAGATGTGGTATCCGCCCTTCAATGCCGGCGCGGGGTATGCTATGGGCATCCGGGCCGGGGCGGAGATGACCACCTTCGAGATGCGCTTTGTGGCCCAGCGGTGCAAGGACACCATAGCCCCCACCGGCACCATCGCTTTAGGCGTTGGGGCCAAAGAGGTCAACGCCAGGGGCGAGGACTTTGAAAGCCGTTACGGTCTGTCCACCTCCGGCCGGGCCTACGGCGTCACCAACGAAAACCATGAAGGCAGGGGCCCCTGCTATCTGCGCACCGAGGGCATCACCGGGGCGCAGGATCAGCAGCTTCTCCGGGCCTACCTGAATATGGCCCCCAGTCAAACCCTGAAATGGATCGAAAGCGGCAAGCCGCCCTCTCAGGAAAATGTGGAGATCGAGGGCACCGAGCCATACATCGTGGGCGGACACACGGCCAGCGGCTATTGGATCGACACCGCCCGCCGCGCCACGTTAAAGGGGCTTTACGCCGCCGGGGATGTGGCGGGAGGCGCACCGAAAAAATTCGTCACCGGGGCCTTGGTGGAGGGCAGGATCGCCGCCGAGACCGCTCTGAAAGATTTAGGCAGCTTGCCCGCCGCCGCTGATCCATCGGAGCAGGAAGCGGCCATTCTGCACACCTATGAGAGCCATCTGGCAAAGGAAAGGCAGAGTTTATATCCCGTCGGCCAGTTAGAGGAGGCCATGCAGAAGATCATGGACGGCTACGCCGGCGGCATCCGCACAGGCTACCGCTATAACGAGGGGCAGTTGAAGCTGGCGGAGGAGAAAATATCCAGCCTGACCGCTTTGGCAGACGGCCTGACGGCGGAGGATGCCGACGGCCTGCTGAAAATCTATGAGTTGAAGGACAGGCTGACAGTCTGCCGGGTGGTCATCGCCCATCTGCTGGCCCGGAAGGAGACCCGCTGGCCGGGCTTCGGCATCAACACCGACTACCCGGGGCCCGATCCAAACTGGGGCGGCAAATATGTGGAATCCAAATTGCAAGACGGCAAACCGCGAGTTTTCTGCCGCGACCTGGTGAAAGGAAGGACAGCGTATGAGCATTCTGATCCGGCGTGAGGACTGTCGCGGCTGCGGCAAATGCGCCGAGGCTTGCCCCGGAAACCTCATCAAGCGGGGCGGGGACGGCAAGGCGGTCATCAGGCATCCCGAGGACTGCTGGGGCTGTACCTCTTGCCTGAAGGAGTGCGCTTTTGGGGCCATTCGCTTCTATCTGGGGGCGGATATCGGGGGCCGGGGCAGCACGATGTATGTGAAAAAGGATGGCCCCCTGTCCCACTGGATCATCGAATCTCCCGGCAAAGGCCCCGTCACCATCACGGTGGACAGCCGAAATTCCAACCAATATTGAGGGAAGCTCTGAACCGGTGCGTCATCGGCGCTTTGCGGCTTTTCTGACGAAAATTCCTCGTAAATCGCTCTTGCCGGTTGACTCAGACCTTCCCGAAAAGAAAG
>CAYSNK010000149.1:0-3804 GCA_964432375.1 uncultured Oscillospiraceae bacterium
TCTGGGCCGCCTCGTCCCAGGAGATGCGGACGTATTTGCTCTTGCCCCGGTTCTGAGGGTTCCGCTCTCCCTTGGGGTCCCAATCCACCCGCTTCAGGGGATATTTCACCCGGTTGGGCGAATAGACCCGGCTCTTGTAGCCCAGGCCCAGCGGCGTAATCGTGACCCGGTCCGGCGGCACAAAGGTCTGCCCCCGGGCCTCGATCTTCCACGGGTGGCAGTGGGCGTCGGTATACGCCTTGTCGTAGGCGTAGGGCCGAATCCGGGTGATCCGCCCTTCGTTGGAGTCAACCATACAAGGGCCGCCGCTCTCCGGGCCCATCAGACTATAGGACACTACATTCTGCCGTTCCGGCGTAAATTTATCAGGCATGACAGTTCCCCCTTCCATTGTCTACATTATACCGAACTCCGCCAAAACTTGAAACAGAAAATGAATTTTTTGTCACAACCGATTGGCTGTTTCCGATCAACCTTTCCCCGCAACCTGTCCGTTGCTTTTTGGGGCAAATCACGGTATACTGATCTTGTGATTGTGTGATTGCAAAATCCGATTTTTCAAGGAGGCATCCCTCTATGATTTCCGAAACCCTGATCGACGTCCGCTACCCCGACTGTGACCGGATGGGCATTGTCCACCACGCGGTTTACCCCATCTGGTACGAGGCCGCCCGCATGGACTTCTTCCGGAAGATGGGCTTTTCCTACACGGACATGAACAGCCTGGGCATCAACCCGCCCCTGGTGGCCCTGGATCTGCGGTACAACGCCCCCGCCACCTACCCCGGCCAGGTCTCCATCCAAACCCGGATCAAATCCTACGCCCCCAAAAAGCTGGAGCTCATCTATGAGGCCAGGTTTGAGGGCAAGCTCTGCGGCACAGCCCGCTCCTTCCACATCTGGACCGGCCCGGATATGAAGAGCCTGGATCTCCAGGCCAACCTGCCGGAGGTCTACGCGAAAATCCGGGCCGCCTATGAGGGGCAGGAGCCATGAGCGGGGGCGTCCGTGGCTCCGCGCCCGTGATCACCTTTGTGGGCAAGTCCGGCACCGGAAAGACCACCTATCTGGAGCGGCTGATCCCGGTTCTGAAGGGCCGGGGGCTGCGGCTGGCCCTGGTGAAGCACGATGCCCATGGCTTTGAGATGGATACCCCCGGCAAGGACACCTACCGGTTTTCCGCTGCCGGGGCCGATGTGGTGGCCATTTCCTCGGCGGAGAAGATGGCCATGATCCAGCGCCCGCCCCGGGAGCTGACCCTGGATCAGGTCATCGCCCAACTGCCTCCCGTTGACCTGATCCTCACCGAGGGCTATAAGACTCTGCCCAATCCGAAGATCGAGATCCACCGGGCGGCGCTGAACCGGCCCCTGCTGACCCCCCCGGAGCAGCTTCTGGCCGTGATCACAGACGAGCCTTTGTCCCTGGACAGGCCCCAGCTCTCCTTTGAGGATCTGGAGGGCTGCGCGGATCTGATCCAGGCCCATATAAAATATCTACGCGAGAAGTAGCGCCGCCGGTATCCGATCCAATTTCCTGGAAAGCCCTCCGACGAGACAGGCAGCAGGCTTCCCCGCATCGGGAACGCCTGCTGCCTGATTGGATCTTAGGATTCTCAAACCTCCATGATCACCGGGAGGATCATGGGGTTCCGGTGGGTCTTTTTATAGAGGAACATGGAAAGCTCGCTCTTCACGCTGCCCTTGATGGCCGTCCAGTCGGTGATGTGCTTCAGCTCGCACTCATGGAGCGTCTGGGCTGCCAAGGCCCGCAGCTCCTCCATCAGTTCCTCGGATTCCTTCACATAGACAAAGCCCCGGGTGATGATATCCGGGCCGGAAACCAGGGCCCCGTCCTGACCGGACATGGACATGACCACAACGATCATACCGTCCTGGGCCAGATGCTTGCGGTCCCGCAGCACCACGCTGCCCACGTCCCCCACGCCGTAGCCGTCTACAAACACCTTGCCGGAGGGCACAGTGCCGTTGATGCGGGCGGAGGTGGGGGTCAGCTCGATGACCTTGCCCACATCGCTGATGATGATGTTTTTGGGGTCCATGCCCATTTCCATCGCCAGCTTCGCGTGGGTTTTCAGATGGCGCTGCTCGCCGTGTACGGGGATAAAGAACCGGGGCTTCACCAGGGCGTGGATGATTTTCAGCTCCTCCTGGCAGGCGTGTCCGGAGACGTGCAGATCCAGCGCCCGCTCGTTGACCACCTCGGCCCCCTTGCGGTACAGCTCGTTGATCACGTTGGAAATGGAATTTTCATTGCCGGGAATGGCGGAGGCGGAGATGATCACCCGGTCGCCGGGCTGGATCTCGATCTGCCGGTGGGTGGAGAAGGCGATGCGGGTCAGGGCGGACATGGTTTCCCCCTGGCTGCCGGTGGTGATGATGCAGATCTTGTCCTTGGGCAGGCTCTTGAGCTGGGCCAGATCCACCAGGGTCCCCTGGGGGATATTCATATAGCCCAGCTGGGTAGATACCATCAGGGCGTTCTCCATGCTGCGGCCGGAAACCGCCACCTTGCGGCCATATCGGGCGGCCACGTTGATGATCTGCTGGATGCGATCCACGTTGGAGGCAAAGGTGGTGACGATGATCCGCTGGTCGCAGCCCTTGAACAGGGCGTCAAAGGAGGCGCCCACACAGCGCTCGCTCTTGGTAAAGCCGGGGCGCTCCACGTTGGTGGAGTCGCACAGCAGGGCAAGGACCCCCTCCTTGCCCAGTTCCCCCAGGCGGGCCAGGTCGATCATGCCGCCGGACACCGGGGTGGGGTCGATTTTGAAGTCGCCGGTGTGTACCACAGTGCCCACCGGGGTGGAGATGGCAAACGCCACGGCGTCGGAAATGGAGTGGTTGATGTGGATAAACTCCACGGAGAACCTGCCCGCAAAGACCCGCTCTCCGGCCTCACAGGTGATGATCTTGGTCTGCGCCAGCAGGCCATGCTCCTCCAGCTTCAGCTCCACCAGCCCCGCAGTCATGCGGGTGGCGTAGATGGGGGCGTTGATATCCCGCAGGACATAGGGCAGGGCGCCGATGTGATCCTCATGCCCGTGGGTCAGGAAGATGCCCCGGATCTTGTTCCGGTTTTTAATCAGGTAGCTGATATCCGGGATCACCACGTCGATCCCATACATATCGTCGTCCGGAAAGCCCATGCCCACATCCACAAGGATGATGTCTCCCCCGTATTCATAGACCGTCAGATTTTTTCCAATCTCATTCAGGCCGCCCAGAGAGATGATTTTCAGTTTTTCAGCCATATATTGTCCTTACAACTCCTTTTCAATTCGTTTGCACAGCATATATCCTTGGGCCCGGACAGCAAATGGGCATACTTCTCCCTTGTTCCGTGGGGATCTCCGGATCGAACGTTAAAGCAGCAACAGAAAAGGGGCAGCAAAATTTGACGGCCTTCCGTCCGTAATCCGGGCCCTGCACTCGCCCGATTTCCGAGGTTGGAGCTTCCGCCGCAATTTTACCGCGTCTCTGTTTCCCGTTGATCCGATTGCTCTGCTGTCTCTTTTTTTCGCTAAGGCCCACAGCGAACTGGCCTGGCCCGTTCCCTCGGGCGGGGCGCCCGGGAACGGATATCACCCTTAGTATAACACACTTTTCCGGAAAAGTATACTGTTTTTTTGCGGCAAACGGGCTCCGGCGGGGAACCGGCGCGGCAAAGGGCCCCGGACGCATGGAAAAAAGCCTGACGCAGCCGGCAGGGCGGCTGCGCCAGACGTTCGAGCTTGTCGAAGAACTCGACAAGCTCTCTCGAAAATGCAAGCATTTTCTCGAA
>CAYSNK010000150.1:0-3796 GCA_964432375.1 uncultured Oscillospiraceae bacterium
GCCGCCAGCTCTTGCCGATTGAATCAGAGTTTCCATAGAAGTACGCCCTTTAAGGGGAGTTTTCAGTCAGCAGATTTGATTCATAAACTGTGAGATATTTTCTGCAAAAAGTTCAGGCTGTTCCAGTGCGGTAAAATGACCACCTCGCGGCATCTCGGAATACATGATGATCGGATAGTTCCGCTCCACCCAATCCCTCGGTGCCGGAAGAACATCATTTGGGAAGGCGGCAATCGCGGTTGGGACGTTAATCTTTCCAAGCGGCGGCGACGTGAAGGTATTGCCATGATAGGCACGAATAGAGGTGCAAGCGGTATTTGTCATCCAGTAGAGTGTCAGGCAATCACAAATATCATCCATTGTCAACAACGGCCAATCACTCCACGCATGATACTTCTCTGTAATCCATGCAGCCATCCCTGCTGGGGAATCGCTCAACAGATACGCCAGTGTCTGTGGCTTTGTGCTGTGGATGTTGATATAGGCTCCCTCCATTCGCATCCATTCATTCGCCTTGCGTTTATAGGAGAGTTCGGCGGGTGTCAGTTTTTCATCGGGCGCAGTGACAAGTTCACCCACAAATCCCACATCGGTGAGGTGGATACCCCTGACCTCGCCCGGGTAGCGAGCGGCGAGATAGCAAGTCACGCCCCGCCCCATATCTCCACCGGATGCCGCATATTCTTTGTAGCCCAGCACCTCCGTCATAAGCCTGTGCCACAATTCAGCAACCTCGGCATTATTAAGAAACCCTTTTGCCGGCAATGTTGAAAATGCAAAACCAGGAAGGGATGGCACTACAAGGTCAAAGTTGAAAAGCAGAGGAAACACCTTTGCGTAGCGCAGGAAACTGTCAGGCCACCCGTGTGTCAGCAGCAATGGAAGGTTTCCTTTGTGCGAACCTCGGATATGAAAGAAATGAATCGTTAATCCATCCAGTTCACACACAAATTGCGGGTACTGTGTCAACTCTGTTTCTTTGCGGAACCAATCATAGCTGTCGCGCCAATACGCAAGGAGAGATGGCAAATAGTCGCTGTCCATTCCCAAGTCCCAATTCCCATCCTGTAATGCAGGCGGAAATCTCGTATCGCTAATGCGACGACGAAGATTATCTATTCCTGCCTCGTCAAAGTGGATAGTAAATTCTTTCATATAATTGTTTCCTTTCCTGCTCATTGGAATGAGTATAGCATTATGGAATGGCAAAATCAACCTGCCGGTGCGTATTTTCTCATAGTAGTCCTCTATTTTACGATCTGCCCCGGTTTGCCTGGCATTGTGTCGCTCCAGAGCCTCATCAAAGAGTTCATGGTACACTGATCGGAGTAGTTTAGATTGAGATGGGTGCGCTCGGAGCAGACTTTGGCAGATGGGCCGTCCGGCCAGAGCTTCCTGCCGCAGACCCTTTTTGCGGCAAGATTGAATCGCCTTATTTCCAATGTCATTCTTTTGTGCTATAATATAAAAAATGATACAATGCGCCCAACCGGAAGGAGGGGATCGCCCATGAGCACTCCGGAAGAACGGCTCCGTTCCAAAATCCCCGGCAAAGACACCGGGATCGTGACACGCAACAGCTTCTGCGACATCTGTTCCCCCGGCCTGAACTGCGGCGTTCCTTGTTATGTGAAGGGCGGAAAAATCCTGAAAATCGAAGGAATGGAGGCGCACCCCACCAATCGGGGCCTGCTCTGCACCAAGGGGCTGGCCGGGCGCCGGGCGGAGGATTCCAAGTCCAACGCCCGGCTCGGGCGTCTGTATCTGGGGGAGCTCTGAACCAGCCGTCTGCGGCCCCTGCCGGGCCCGTCAGCGCTCCCTGACAAATCATTTGTATTATGGAGGAAACTATCATGGAAGCAAGGAAACACTGCATCGCAACGGATCGGGCGCCCGCCGCCATCGGCCCGTATTCCCAGGCTGTCGCCGTTGGCGGCATGGTATTTTTGTCCGGCCAACTGGCCCTTGATCCCGCCACCGGCGCGCTGGTTCCGGGCGGGATCAGGGAGCAGACCGAACAGGCGCTGAAAAACATTGAGGCCATTCTGGAGGAAGCCGGGCTGACCATGGACAATATGGTCAAGACCACTGTTTTCCTGGCGGATATCGCGGATTTTGCCGCGATGAACGAGGTCTACGCAAAGCACTTTACCGGCAGCTATCCCGCCCGCTCCGCGGTTCAGGCGGCTGCGCTGCCCAAGGGGGGCCTGGTTGAGATCGAGTGCATTTGCGCCAGGGGTTGAACTGAGTCCCCTTCCGGCTTAGGGAAAAAATCGTCCCGGACGCGAAAGCGCGTCCGGGATGATTGAATCCTGCGATGCGGCGTCAGCTCTTGTCGCCGGGGCGAAAGAGCATTGCCATGAGAAATCCAAAGAGCACCGCAGCCGTGATCCCGCCTGCGGCGGAGGTGAGGCCCCCGGTAAAGATTCCTAAGAATCCGTCCTTCCGGACGGCCTCCTTTACCCCCTGGTAAAGCAGATAGCCGAACCCGGTCAGCGGAACCGTGGCGCCTGCGCCGCCCCACTCCTTGATTGGCCCATAGAGGCCGATCGCGCCGAGAAAAACCCCGGCCACCACATAGCCGCTGAGAATCCTGGCGGGGGTCAGGTTGGTCAGATCGATCAGAAGCTGCCCGATCAGGCAGAGGATTCCCCCGCATAGGAAAGCGTTCAAATACTCCATCACTGTTCCCCCTTTTCCTGAACCTCGATAGCGACGGCGTGGCAGATCCCCGGAATCGACTGGCCCTGCTGCAAGGACAGGGTGGAGTGCAGGGCTCCGGTACCGCAGAAGAGAAGCCGCCGCAGATTTCCCCTTTCCAGCTCGCCCAGAAGATACCCGCAGAGCACCGCCGCAGAGCAGCCGCAGCCGGAGCCGCCGCAGTGGACGTCCTGCTTTTCCCCGTCGTACAGCAAAACGCCGCAGTCGTCGTAATTCCCGCTCAGATCATACCCGTTGCGCTTCATAAAGTGCTTGACGATCTCCTTTCCCAGTTTGCCCAGGTCGCCGGTGACAATCAGATCATAGTCGTCCGGCTGCCGTCCCGTATCGCGGAAGTGACTGGTCAGGGTGGAAACGGCGGCGGGAGCCATAGCCGCCCCCATGTTGTTGACATCCGTGAGATTCCGGTCGATCATCTGTCCGACGGTCATGTGCGTGACCCTGATGTCCGAGCCGGACCGCCCCAGGACAATGGCGCCGGCTGCGGTTGCCGTCCACTGGGCGGTGGGCGCCCGCTGCCCGCCGTATTCCAGCGGGGTCCGGAACTGCCGTTCGGAGGTACAGAAGTGGGATGAGGTGATGGCGGCGCCGTATTCGGCATATCCCCCGTCGCAGAGAATTGCCCCAAGGCCAAGGCCCTCCGCCATGGTGGAGCAGGCCCCATAGAGGCCGAAAAAGGGGATATGCAGATCCTTCAGGCTGCAAGAGGTGGAAACGCATTGATTCAGCAGGTCACCGCCGAAGATGGCCTGGATCTGTTCCGGTTTTACCCTTGCCCGTTCCATGGCCAGCTCTATGGCGGTTCGCTGGAACACGGATTCCCCCTCTTCCCAGGTCTTTTGTCCCGCCCGGGAATCCGGAAAAACCTGCCCGAAGGTATCCCGCAAGGGCCCCTCGCTCTCCTTTTTCCCGACAGCGCTTCCCCAGCCGAGGATACATGGCTTTTGCTTCAGATAAACCGTCTGCGTTTTCACAAAATCAACTCCTCGGCTGTTAGTATGACTGGAAATGAATGATTTATGTTTCACCGGCGGAAAAAGGCCGTTAAACCGGCGGGGATCGAGGGTGTTGGAAA
>CAYSNK010000151.1:0-3782 GCA_964432375.1 uncultured Oscillospiraceae bacterium
AATTGTTGTCAAAGTGTTGTCACTTTGAACTTTTCGAGTGGAGAAATCCAGTATTTATGCGGGGTTTCCGGCATTTCAGACACTATTCCAACTCAATCGTCGCCGGGGGTTTACTGGTGCAATCGAAAAGCACCCGATTGACGTGCTTGACCTCATTGACGATACGATTGGTGGCGGAGCTCAGCACCTCCCAGGGGATGGGGGTGGCCTCGGCGGTCATAAAGTCGGTGGTGGTGACGGCGCGGAGGGCAACGGCATAATCATAGGTGCGCTCATCGCCCATGACGCCCACAGAGCGCAGATTGGTCAGGGCGGCATAATACTGGCTGGGGGACAGCCCGGCTTTGCCGATTTCCTCCCGCCAGATGGCGTCTGCGTCCTGGACGATCCTGACCTTTTCCTCCGTGACATCGCCAATGATCCGGATGGCCAGGCCGGGGCCGGGGAAGGGCTGGCGGGACACCAGGTACTCCGGCAGGCCCAGCTCGCGGCCGGCCTGGCGAACCTCGTCCTTAAACAGGCTGCGCAGAGGCTCTACGATCTCCTTGAAATCCACATAGTCCGGCAGACCCCCCACATTGTGGTGGCTCTTGATCACGGTGCTCTCACCGCCCAGGCCGGACTCCACCACATCGGGATAGATGGTGCCCTGGGCCAGATAATCCACCCGGCCAATCTTCCTGGCTTCCTCCTCAAAGATGCGGATAAACTCCTCGCCGATGATCTTTCTCTTCTTCTCCGGCTCGGTCACACCGGCCAGCTTATCATAGTAGCGCTGGCGGGCATTGACGCAGACAAAATTGATATCAAAATGGCCGTTGCCGGGGCCGAACACGGCGCAAACCTCCTCCATCTCGTTCTTGCGGAGCAGGCCGTGGTCAACAAAAACGCAGGTCAGCTGCTTGCCAACGGCCCTTGCCAGCATAGCGGTCAGAACAGAGGAATCTACGCCGCCGGACAGGGCGCAAAGCACCTTGCCGCCGCCAATCTTTTCCCGGAGGGCCCGGATGCCGGTCTCCACAAAGGAGTCCATCTTCCAGTCGCCGGTGCAGCCGCAGACGTGATAGACAAAGTTGCTCAGCATCTTTGTGCCTTCGGCGGTGTGGAGCACCTCCGGGTGGAACTGAACCGCGTACAGCTTCTTCTCCCTGTTCTGGGCGGCGGCCACCGGGCAGTTGGCGGTGGTGGCGATGATTTCAAAGCCGGGGGCAGCCTGCTCGATATAGTCGTTGTGGCTCATCCAGCAGATGGTGGAGGGCTGAACGCCCCGGAAGATGGGGGATGCGGTGTCCACATCCACCACTGTCTTGCCATATTCCCGCTCCGGGGCGCGGCAAACCCGTCCCCCCAGCAGGTGCATCATCAGCTGGCTGCCGTAGCAGATGCCCAAAATCGGGACGCCGCTGCGGAAAATCGCCGGGTCAATGGCGGCGGCGTTGCCGGTATAAACGCTGTTCGGCCCGCCGGTGAAGATGATGCCCTTGGGATTCCTGGCGAGGACCTCCTCCATGCCGGAGCGATAGGACATGATTTCGCAGTATACGTTACATTCGCGGACCCTGCGGGCAATCAGCTGATTATACTGCCCGCCGAAGTCCAGAACAATGATGAGCTCATGCTCCATGGATCTTCTTTCCTTTCTCTTTGTCAGCCAGGCGTTCGCCGGACTCAATCAATCGTGGTGACGTCAACGGGAACCAGGTCGGCGGAGCGGGAGAACTCCCGAACCGTCAGCATGGCCCGGGCGGTGTCCACTGCGGTGACGCAGGGGACGGAGTGCTCCACGGCGCAGCGGCGAATCTTAAAGCCGTCGGACTGCATGGACTCGTGAGCCTTGGCGGGGGTGTTGATGATCAGATCCACCGAGCCGGAACGGATCATATCCTCAATGTTGGGATGCCCCTCGCTGATGCGCTTGACCTCCGTGGCCTCTACGCCGTTTTCGTTCAGGTAGGCACAGGTGCCCTTCGTGGCCAGGATCTCGATCCCCATCTCCTGGAAGCCCCGGGCAATGGCAGTGATTTCCCCCTTGTCCTCGTCCTTGACGGTGACAATGATGCGGCCGCCTCTCTTGGGGACCTTCATGTTCGCCCCCTTGAAGGCTTTCAGAAGCGCCTGGGGATAGGTGTCTGCAATGCCCAGGCACTCGCCGGTGGACTTCATTTCAGGGCCCATGGCGATGTCCACCTCGTTCAGCTTCTCAAAGGAGAAAACGGGCATCTTTACGGCATAGTAGTCCGCTTCGCGGTAAACGCCGGTGCCGTACCCCATGTCCTTCAGCTTCTCTCCCAGCATCACCCGGGTCGCCAGCTCGATGATGGGGACGCCGGTGACCTTGGAGATATAGGGGATGGTGCGGGAGGAGCGGGGGTTGACCTCAATGACGTAGATGTCATCATCATACAGGATATACTGCGCGTTGATCAGGCCGATAACGCCCAGCTCCTTTGCCATGTTGTAGGTGTCCCGCAGGATTTTTTCCTTGTGCTTTTCCTCCAGGTGCAGGGGGGGATAAACGGAGATGGAGTCGCCGGAATGGATGCCGGCCCGCTCGATGTGCTCCATAATGCCGGGGATCAGAATGTCCTCCCCGTCGAACACGCCGTCAACCTCGATCTCCCGGCCCATCAAATATTTATCCACCAGGATGGGATGCTCCTGCACCGTCATGTTGATGACCTTCATAAAGTCCACAATGTTGCGGTCGGAGTAAGCGATCTCCATGCCGGCGCCCCCCAAAACGTAGGAGGGGCGCACCAGGACGGGATAGCCCAGCTCGTGGGCGGCATTCAGAGCCTCCTCGGTGGTGAAGATCGTGGTGCCCTTTGCCCTGGGGATGCGGCACTTGGCCAGCACCTCGTCGAACTTCTCCCGGTCCTCTGCGGCGTCAATGCCCTCGGCGGAGGTGCCCAGGATGGGCACACCCATCTCAGTCAGGGCCTTGGCCAGCTTGATCGCCGTCTGTCCGCCAAACTGGACCACCGCCGCCCAGGGCTTTTCCAGCTCCACAACGGCCTGGACATCCTCGGAGGTCAGGGGCTCAAAGTACAGGCGATCCGCGATGTCAAAGTCGGTGGAAACCGTTTCGGGGTTGTTGTTGATGATGATGGTTTCACAGCCCATCTTTTTCAGGGACCAGACCGAGTGGACGGAGCAGTAGTCAAACTCAATGCCCTGGCCGATGCGGATGGGGCCGGAGCCCAGAACCAGGACTTTTTTCCTGTTGTCGGAGGGGACGGACTCGTTTTCCCTGTCGTAGCAGGAGTAATAATAGGGCGTTTCGGCATCGAACTCTGCGGCGCAGGTATCCACCATCTTGTAGGCGGGGATAATCCCGTATTCCTCCCGCTTGGCCTTGATCTCGGCTGTGGGAATGTCGGTCAGGAAGGCGATATAGGCATCCGCAAAGCCCATTTCCTTGGCCAGTTCCATGGTGTCCGGGTCGGGCATCCCGTTGCCCCGGAGCTTGTCCTCCATGTCAATGATCATCTGGAAGCGATCCAGGAACCACATATCCACCTTGGTGATGCTGTAAATTTCCTCCTTGGAAATTCCCTTGCGCAGGGCCTCGGCAATGACAAAGATCCGTTCGTCGCTGACTTCCTTGAGCAGATCCTCCAGCTCGTATTTGGGAACATCCACCAGCTTGTTCAGGCGGAGGCAGCGGACATCCTGCTCCAGGGAGCGGATGGCCTTCATCAGGGCGCCCTCAAAGGAGTTGGCGATTGCCATGACCTCGCCGGTGGCCTTCATCTGGGTGCCCAGGGTGCGGCTGGCGGAGG
>CAYSNK010000152.1:0-3745 GCA_964432375.1 uncultured Oscillospiraceae bacterium
AGCCGCCCTCGGGCGGCTCCGTTTTTCGCCCGAATCCGTCCCGCCGGCGTGCTATGATAGCAGGGATCGGGAAGGGAGGGGAAGTCCATGGGGCGCCGTCATCTGGTATCTGATCCGCTGCTTTTTGCGCTGTGTGCGGCGGCCAGCGGATTCGGGCTGGTGCTGATCTTCTCCGCCACCCGGTATCAGGAGGCCCTCCACGGCCTGCCGCTCAAGCAGCTGGCCGCTTGTCTGGCAGGCGCGGCGCTCTGGCCGCTGTTTGCCCGGCTGGACGGGGAGGCGCTGCTGGAGCATCCCCTGGTTCTGGCGGCGCTGGGGATCGGGCCGCTGCTCCTGCTGCTGACCCCGCTGGGGACGGCGGGAGATACCGGGAACCGGAGCTGGCTGAGCCTTCCCGGAATCCCCTTCAGCCTGCAGCCCGCCGAATTTTCCAAGCTGTGCTATCTCCTGCTGCTGGTGCGGCTGTTCCGGCGACATTCCTCCGCCACCTCGGACACCGGGCTGGTGCTGCGGGCCGCCGGGCTGACCCTCCTCTTCTGCGGGCTGCTCTTCGGCATTTCCGGGGACGCGGGCATGGTGGTGCTCTATGG
Organism: uncultured Oscillospiraceae bacterium; assembly: GCA_964432375.1. Taxonomy (GTDB): domain Bacteria; phylum Bacillota; class Clostridia; order Oscillospirales; family Oscillospiraceae; genus JAJQBJ01. The sequence continues at coordinate 591 of CAYSNK010000152.1, forward strand.
GGGCCTGTTTGTGCTGCTGTGCTGGGCGGGCGGGGTGCGAAGGCGCTGGTTCGCCCTGGGGCTGGCGCTTCTGGGCCTGGCCGGGGCGGGGGTCTGGATGCTCCTGCCCTCGGACAACTACTGGAAAATGCGAATCCTCATCCTCTTTGACCACAGCCTGGACCCGCAGAGGTACGGCTACCAGCAAAATCGCTCCCTGCTGGCCCTGGGCAGCGGACAGCTCTGGGGCCAGTCCCTGTTCCGGGGAATCCAGACCCAAAGCCGGGCGGCCTCCGCGCTGCCTGCCCGCTACACGGACTTTATCTTCTCCGTCTGCGGGGAGGAACTGGGCTTTGCGGGCTGCGCCGCTGTGCTCCTTCTGCTGACCGGGATTATCCTGCGCTGCTTCTGGATCGGGCGCCGGTGCGCCTCCCCCGCCGGGGGCCTGATCTGCGCGGGGGTAGGGGGGATGGTGCTGATCCAGATGGTGCTCAATGTGGGGATGTGCCTCTATGCTGCGCCGGTGATTGGCCTGACCCTGCCCTTTTTCAGCTATGGAGGCTCCTCGGTGCTCTCTCTGTATTGCGCCATGGGGCTGATCTCCGGCCTCCGCAGGCGTGATGTATATTTTCCCTCCCGGCGCGCATACTAGCGGCATCAAATCAAAAGGAGGCCACTACCTTGCAGCGATTTCCATTCTGCCGCGCCCTGGGGCTGGCGCTCAGCCTGAGCCTGGCGGCAGCCTTAACGGTCAGCGCCTACTCCGCATCCGGAGAGGCGTCCGGTTCCGCGCCCATTGCCCAGAACCTGACCCTGTCCACCTATAAGAACCTGTCTGTCTCCGGGCAGTTTACCGCCACCGACCCGGAGGGGGATCTGCTCCGCTTCCAGATCACCAGCCAGCCCGCCCGGGGCAGCGTCACCCTGTCCAATGACGTGACCGGCGAATTTCTCTATACTCCCTATGACCGCAAAACCGGTGCGGATTCCTTTACCTATGTGGCCATCGACGCCGAGGGGAATGTGTCCTCCCCCGCCACGGTAAAGGTCTCCATCGAGAAGGCAAAAACCGCCGTCAACTATGTGGATCTGGAGGGCAGCGGCGTGGCGGCCCTGGCCCAGCGCCTGGCGGACGCCGGGGTTTTCCTGGGCATGGAGATCGACGGGAACCACTATTTCCAGCCGGATGAGGCGGTAAGCCGAAGCGAATTTCTGGCCATGGCCATGACCGCCTGCGGCTGCGACCTGCTCACCGGCGTCACCGCCACCGGCTTTGCCGATGACGACGCCATTCAGACCTGGGCCAAAGCCTACTGTGCCACCGCCCTCCGGGACGGCTATATTTCCGGCGCCCGCAATGAGGAGGGCCGGGTGATTTTTGCCCCGGACAGCTCTGTCACCGCTGCGGAGGCCGCTGTGATCCTGGATCATATCCTCTCCCTGACCGATGCCAGCCAGGAGGCGTTTGCCCGGGATACCGAGGCCGTTCCCGCCTGGGCGGTGCAGTCCGTGGTGAACCTGACCTCCTGCGGAATCCCCTGCTCTGTTTCCGGCGACCCGCTGACCCGGGCGGAGGCGGCGGAGATGCTCTGCAAGGCCATGGATACGCTGGCGGCGCGAAATACCGGAAGCTGGTGGTAAAACCGGCCCGACCCTCCCGGAAAAATTGTTCAGTTCTCCGGTTGACAATTTCATGCCGGCTGATATAATATACGGTGACAATTAAATACCCTTATCAAGAGTGGCGGAGGGATCGGCCCTATGAAGCCCGGCAACCTGTTTTTTTGCAAGGTGCCAAATCCGACGGTATGAAATCGAAAGATGAGGACTGGACTATTCTGCGCTCTGTCGGTTTCGGCAGGGCGCTTTCTGATGCTTCCTCACGAGACAGAAAGGAACGGTAAAATCAAAATGGCAAAACGTTATTTTACATCGGAATCGGTGACGGAAGGTCATCCCGACAAAATCTGCGACCAGGTCTCTGACGCGATCCTGGACGCGATGCTGGCCCAGGACCCCATGAGCCGGGTGGCCTGTGAAACCGTCACCGCCACCGGGATGGTGATGGTGATGGGCGAGGTCACCACCAAGGCCGCGGTGGATATCCCCGCCATCGTGCGGAGGACAGTCAACCGCATCGGCTACACCGATCCTGCCTATGGCTTCGACGGCAATTCCTGCGCTGTGCTTACCAACCTGATCGGGCAGTCCCCCGACATCGCCATGGGCGTTGACCGCTCCCTGGAGTATCGCTCCGGCGATGAGGACGAGTATGAACTGAATGGCGCCGGCGACCAGGGCATGATGTTCGGCTACGCCTGCAGCGAGACTGCCTCCCTGATGCCCGCCCCCATCTCCCTCTCCCACCAACTGAGCCACAAGCTGGCCGAGGTGCGCAAGGACGGCACGCTGCCCTGGCTGCGTCCGGACGGCAAGACCCAGGTCACCGTGGAGTATGACGAGAACAACAATGTGCTGTGGTGCCCCGCCATTGTCCTGTCTACCCAGCATGATCCGGAGATCTCCCTGAAAGATATCCGGGAGGCCATGATCGAGCTGGTTATCAAGCCCACGATCCCCGCCGGTTTCCTTCGCCCTGAGACAAAGTTCTATGTGAATCCCACCGGCCGGTTTGTCATCGGCGGGCCCTGCGGTGACTCCGGACTGACCGGCCGCAAGATCATCGTGGACACCTACGGCGGGTCCGCGCCCCACGGCGGCGGCTCGTTCTCCGGTAAGGACCCCACCAAGGTGGACCGCTCCGCCGCTTACATGGCCCGCCATGTGGCCAAGAATATCGTGGCGGCGGGGCTGGCAACGCGCTGCCAGGTGGAGGTGGCGTATGCCATCGGCGTTTCCCACCCGGTTTCCGTGCTGGTGGACACCTATGGCACCGGCGTTCTGCCTGACGACAGGCTGGCCGAGATCGTCCGGCAGGTCTTTGACCTGCGGCCCGCCGCCATCATCGCCTATCTGAACCTGCGCAGGCCCATCTATGAGCAGACGGCCGCCTACGGTCACTTTGGCCGCCCGGAGCTGAACCTGCCTTGGGAGCAGCTGACCAAGGTGGAGCAGCTCAGGAGCTATCTGTAAGAAAGCCCGGGCGGCATGGGGCGGCGGATCAGGCAGCTAACTTTTTCGGGCCATTCAATCTATGTGATTTAGGGAGGGGCTGA
>CAYSNK010000153.1:0-3642 GCA_964432375.1 uncultured Oscillospiraceae bacterium
TGCGCACCACCCTGAAGCTGCGGGAGTCCTCCAACATCCCGGTCATTATGCTGACCGCCAAGAGCGAGGACAACGACAAGATCCTGGGCCTGAACGTGGGGGCGGACGACTATGTGACCAAGCCGTTTAACCCCATGGAGGTGCTGGCCAGGGTGCGCAGCCAGCTCCGCCGCTACACCACCCTGGGCGGCCAGGGGAGGGAGGTTCAGCCGGATCAGCTGACGGTGGGCCCCATCACCATGGACGACAGGCGCAAGCAGGTGACGGTGGACGGGGAGGCGGTCAGCCTGACCCCCCTGGAATACAGTATTCTCAAGCTGTTCCTGAGTCACCCGGGGCAGGTGTTCTCCACGGCGCAGATCTACGAGCGGGTGTGGAACGACCCCATGTACGGCTCCGACAACACCGTGGCGGTACATATCCGCCATCTGCGGGAGAAAATCGAGATCAACCCGGCGGAGCCCCGCTACCTGAAGGTGGTCTGGGGCCTTGGCTACAAGCTGGAAAGCGGAGGGAGCAGAGGAAGCGGCGGGAAATAGATCCCTATGCCGCAGCCGCGTTCCGGCGGCGCCGTATTCCGCATGGGGATTGACTGGGAAGCGGAGTTTCCGCAATCAAAGGGGGAATTGATATGAAAAAGCTGCAAAACAAGCGGTGGCTCAAGGCGGTTGCCTGGCTGCTAGCGGTGGCCTGCGCCTTCGGGTTTGCGTTCACAGCGGGTCTGGCCCTGTCCATTGACGGGAGTTCCAATGACAGCCGCTATGAGACTGAGCTGAACTCTTACTGCGACATGGCCTGGCGGGAGCTGGAGCTGATCCAGAACCCGGGGACAACGGAGGAGGAGCAGCGCCGGAACGCCCAGGATCTGGCCGACCTGGAGGAGGCTCTGGAGGACAGCGGCTTCTACTTTGAAATCCGGAACGAGTCCACCGATGAGGTGCTCCTGAGCAACCTGACCGATGACAGCCAGAGGGAGCTGCTGGATCACGGCTGGTATAAGGAGGAAGAGCCGGGGGAGGAAGCCCTCGAGGAGACACCGGACGAGGAAGCGCTCTGCACTGCTGTGAACCCGGTCTGCTATTTCATGGAGGACGGCATCCTGGTTCCGGAGTATTCCTATTCCGACGGTTCCGGCGGCGGGACGGACGCGGAGTCCGCTGAGACGTCCCAGCTCTTTGTGCTGGGCGATGAGGAAATGCTCCACCCGGTGGAGGCGGCCTTCTTCGACGGGGAGAACTGGCTCATTGACTACGATCCGGAGGAAATGGTGTCCCCTTATCCGTATGCGGTCAAGGTCATGAGCGACGGCAGCAACTGCTGCATCGAGATGATGAGCGGGTACTATCTCAGCACCCCCATGACCAAGGAAAACCAGGCCGAGATCCTGGAGGCCCTGGAAAACGGCAGCGTCTATCTTCAGATCGGGGAGTCCTATTATTGGTCTGAAGCGTATGAGATCGACGAGGACGGGACGGCCAGCCTGGTCTGCTATCTTTCCTTTGAGGAGTTCCTCGAACAGGCGGACAGCGGGGCGCTGGCCGGCGAAACGCCTGTCGCGGAGGGGACAGGGCAGCGGAAGGAGCTCTCCGACCTGGCGGCGGTTTACTTCCGCCTGCATACGGACGGCACGCTGGAGCAGCTGAACCTCCTGCAAACCGGCGATATCCAGCAGGCGTTGGAGGAGGGGACCCTCTATGTGCTGGCCGGGGAGGAGAAGCTGTGCCGGGTTGTCAGTTGGACCCAGGGGGAGAGCTGCACCTATGACGCCGCCGACACGCTGGCGGCGGATCTGACCGTGGAGAGCGACAGCGCGGCGGACTGCGTCTGCTACCAGCGGACGGAGGAGGGGCAGCTTGTGCCGGTGGAGGCATCGGGTATGATCGCCCTGCTGAACCTGTGCTACGGGAACCGCCTCTATATTCTGACCGATTTGGGGGAGCCCGTGCGGGTCACGAGCTGTGAGCAGCACGAGGACGGCATCTATTTTGAATATCAGACCTATTCCGCCGCCCCGGTTACGGAGTTGGCGCCTGACGAGGAGCCGCCTGCCGATTTAGAGAGCGCTCCTGCGGAGGAGACCGCCGAGCCGCCGGTCAGATATTATATGGCCTATGGCGTGGGTACGGTGGCGGGCGTGACCACTGTTTTTGACCGGTATCAGGAGGAATCCGCCCGGATGCGGGGATACCTGCCCAAGCTCGTCGGCTTCGCCATCGCCTTCGGATTGGCAGATCTGCTGGCGGTGGTGTGGCTGTGCATTGCCAGCGGCCACCGGAAGGGCAGGGAGGGCATCACCCTCAACTGGTTCGACCGGATCTGGCTGGATCTGCTGCTGGTCTGCTACTTCTTTGCGGGCTGCGTGGCCCTGTGGCTTGGAGACGGGGTCATCTTCCATAGAAGCTGGTTTTTCAATGCCGTCGGCTTTGATCGGGGGTTCCTGCTCCGGATGGGGATCGCCGCCGCCTATTGCACCCTGCTGGAGGTGGGGGCGCTGTGGCTGCTCCTGACGGTGATCGCCCGCATCAAGGCAAGGACGCTGTGGAAAAATCTCCTGATCGTGCGGGCGATAAACTGGCTTGCCCGGAAGCTGGCCGGCCTGTTCCGCAGGCTCCGCTTCGGCGACAGGCTGAAAAAATTCTTCGGGCTGCTCTGGCAAAATCTGAACCTGGCCGTGAAGCTGGGCCTGGTCTACGCGGTGTTCGCCCTGGTGGATTTCGTCTGCGCGGAGCAGTACGGGATGTCGCTTGCGGTATTCGCCCTGTGGTTCCTGCTCCATCTGGCGGCGCTGGCGGTGCTGGAATACTGGTGCCTGAGCTTCTGCGCCATCCGGAAGGGGGTAGAGCGGCTGAACCGGGGGGAGACGGAGGCCCAGATCAACACCACGGGGATGCCCTATGACCTGCGGGCGGTGGCGGAGCAGCTCAACAACCTGTCCGAGGGCATCAATCGGGCGGTGGAGAAGCAGATGCAGTCCGAGCGGTTTAAGTCGGAACTGATTACCAACGTGTCCCACGACCTGAAAACGCCGCTGACCTCCATCATCAACTATATTGACCTGCTGAAGCAGACCAACATCACCGACCCGAAGGCGCTGGAATACCTGGAGGTGCTGGAGCGGAAAAGCCAGCGGCTGAAAAAGCTGACCGAGGATCTGGTGGAGGCGTCCAAGGCGTCCACCGGCGCGATGAAGGTGGAAAAAACGGTGCTGGACTTCGGCCAGCTTGTGACCCAGGCCCTGGGGGAATACGATGAGAAGCTGCAAAGCGCCCAGCTGAAAACGGTCTACCAGCCGCCGGAGGAACCGATGCTGGTGCTGGGGGACGGCAGGCACCTGTGGCGGGTGCTGGATAACCTGCTGAACAACTGCGTGAAATACGCCATGCCCGGGACGAGAGTTTATCTGAGCCTGAGCCGGGCGGAGGACGCCGTGACCCTGGAGATGAAGAATATCTCCGCCGAGCCGCTGAACCTGACTGTGGAGGAGCTGATGGAGCGCTTCGTCCGGGGCGACAGCTCCCGCTCCTCTGATGGCAGCGGCCTGGGCCTGAACATCGCCAGGAACCTGACGGAGCTTCAGGGGGGAACCTTCCGTCTGAGCATTGACGGGGATCTGTTCAAGGCCATCGTCACCATTCCCAAGGC
>CAYSNK010000154.1:0-3608 GCA_964432375.1 uncultured Oscillospiraceae bacterium
GACGAGACCCAGAGGCTGAAATACCGCTATCTGGACCTGCGCAACCCGGAGGTCAAGAAGAACATCGTCCTGCGGTGCAATGTGGTAGCCGCCCTCCGCGCCGCTATGATTGAAGAAGGCTTCCTGGAGATCACCACCCCCATCCTGACCGCCTCCTCCCCCGAGGGCGCCCGGGACTATCTGGTTCCTGCCAGAAAGCACCCCGGCAAGTTCTACGCCCTGCCCCAGGCCCCCCAGCAGTTCAAGCAGCTGCTGATGACCGCCGGGTTTGACCGCTATTTCCAGATCGCCCCCTGCTTCCGGGACGAGGACGCCCGAGGGGATCGCTCCCCCGGCGAGTTCTACCAGCTGGATATGGAGATGGCCTTTGCCACTCAGGAGGACGTTTTTGCCGTGATGGAGAGGGTTTTGCCCCCTGTCTTTGCCAAATACGGCACTTACAGCATCGCCTCCGCCGCGCCCTTCCAGCGCATCTCCTACCGCCGGGCCCTGGAGGAATACGGCACCGACAAGCCGGATCTGCGCATTGACCTGAAGGTGCAGGACGTCACCCGGCTCCTCTCCGGCATCGGATTTGCCCCTTTCCAGGGCAGCGTGGTGAAAGCGGTTTCCGTTTCCAACTGCAAGCTGGCCCGGAAAGCCACGGAGAAGCTCTGCGCTGCGGTGGAAGTGCAGGCGGGGGCCAAGCCCTACTGGTTCAAGATGGACGAAAAGGGCGCCATCTCCGGCGGCATCGCCAAGTTTATTAACGCGAACCCCGCCACTGTGGAAGCGGTCACCGAGGCTCTGGGTCTGGAGCCAAACACCCTGGTATTCCTGTCCTCCGGCAATCTGGAGGCCGCCCAGAAAACCGCCGGCGTCATGCGCAAGCTGCTGGGCGCCGCCTGCGAGGGCCACATGGACAGGGAGCGCTATGAGTTCTGCTGGATCGTGGACTTCCCCATGTATGAGATTGGCGAGGAGTCCGGCCAGCTGGAATTCTGCCACAACCCCTTCTCCATGCCCTCCGGCGGCATGGAAACCCTGCTGAAAGCGGAGCGGGGGGAAATAGACCCCCTGTCCATCACCGCCGACCAGTACGACCTGGTGTGCAACGGCGTGGAGCTGTCCTCCGGCGCCGTCCGGAACCACGACCCCGAAATCATGGTAAAGGCGTTTGAAATGGTGCGCCTGGGCGAGGAGGATGTAAAGGCCAAGTTCCCCGCCATGTACAACGCCTTCTGCTACGGCGCGCCCCCCCACGCGGGCATTGCCCCCGGCGTGGATCGGATGGTCATGCTGCTGGCGGGAGAGGACTCCATCCGGGAAGTGATCCCGTTCCCCATGAACAAAAACGCCCAGGATATTATGATGGGCGCGCCCTCCGCCGTGGAGCAGTCCCAGTTGGACGAGCTGCACATCGCGGTGGTTCCCGAGCCTTAAGGCAGGATCAGGCGCCGGCGGCGCGATTCCGGCGCGTTTCCCCACAGCTTCCGCAAAGCCCTGGGGCGGAACCACACCACATTTTTCGTTTTCCCGGAAAAATGCGTTTACAAAGGGAAATCAATCCACTATAATACTGTTATATGATATAGATAGAAATGAGGGAACCTCCGATTTGCCCGGCAAGGGCTCTGCGGCGAGGGAGTTCGCGCCGGAAAGCGGCGCGAAACCACGGAAAGATTTGATATATTTCAAATCATTTCCGGGGAAAGGGCCGCAAAGCGCCGATGACGCGCCTGTTCAGAGCTTCCTAAGAAGGGTGATCAAAGTGGTTTCTGCCGTTTCCAGAAATTTGTCTCTCCTCCGCCAGGAGCGGGGGATCAGCCAGCGGACAGCCGCAGCGGAGCTTGGAATCTCCCAGGCGCTTCTCTCCCACTACGAAAACGGCGTCCGGGAGCCGGGGCTGGCCTTTATCTGCAAAGCCTGCGACTATTATCAGGTTTCCACAGACTTTCTGTTCGGGCGCTCCTCCATTCGGGAGAGCGCCGGCATCGACCCCCGCTCCTTTTACAAGAATCTCAGGGGAAAGGATCAATACCCCCATAAGACACTGGCCCGGTTTTATTGCCGGATTCTCTTCAACGCAATGAGCATAGTCTTTGACCTGCTGGGAAAAATCGGAGAGGACAAGGCGATCATCGCCGCATATCATTATCTTGGCACCGGGATCTACCGCCTGTACCGGCATCTGACCCGTTATGCGCCGGATGGCATCTCCACCCTGATAGATGTGGAGGATCTCGATCTGACCCAGAGGGCTTCCGAAGCGGATATGGTTCTGTGCGAAGTGGAATATCTCCAATGCCTGAAAAAGCGGAAGGAGGAGAAGAAGTCCTTCCCCCCTTCCGGCTACAAGGCCCTGGAAAAAAACTATCCGGATCAGTACCGCTCCCTGTTTGAGGTGATCTATTCCGGCGGGAAGCGGAACAGGAGCATGATGAACGCCCATCAGGAGGAAGCATTCCTGAAAGAAAGGTCTCCGGAGCAAAAGTAGGGTTTCCCTTAAAGGAGTTTCAAGATGGTAAAACAGGATCACATTCGCAATTTTTCAATCATCGCCCACATCGACCACGGAAAGTCTACCCTGGCGGACCGGCTTCTGGAAATCTGCAACGCGGTTGCGGCCCGGGAGATGGAAAGCCAGCTGCTGGACAGTATGGATTTGGAGCGGGAACGGGGCATCACCATCAAAGCCCGGGCTGTCCGCCTGAGCTACCACGCGGAGGATGGGGAGGATTACCAGCTGAATCTGATCGACACGCCGGGTCATGTGGACTTTAACTATGAGGTTTCCCGCTCTCTGGCGGCCTGTGAGGGGGCTGTGCTGGTGGTGGATGCCACCCAGGGGGTGGAGGCGCAAACCCTGGCAAACACCTATCTGGCCCTGGAGCACGACTTGGAGATCCTCCCCGTATTCAACAAGATCGACCTGCCCGCCGCAGACTGCCCCAAGGCCAAGCGGGAGGTGGAGGACATCATCGGCCTGCCCGCCATGGATGCCCCGGAGATCTCCGCAAAAATGGGAATCAATATCCAGTCTGTGCTGGAGGACATCGTGCAGAACGTCCCCTCCCCCACCGGAGACCCCGACGCGCCGCTGCGGGCCCTGATCTTTGACAGCCAGTACGACCCCTATGTGGGCGTGATCGTCTATTTCCGGGTGATGGAGGGAACCCTGAAACGGGGGATGAATGTCCGCCTCATGGCCTCCGGTTCCGATTATCAGGTTTTGGAATGTGGCTATCTGAAGCCCTTGGGCATGGAGCCCACCGAGGAGCTGATTGCCGGGGAGGTGGGGTATTTCACCGCCTCCATCAAGAATGTGAAGGATACCAGGGTGGGCGATACCATCACCGGCGCGGAGTCCCCCGCCGCAGAGCCCTTGCCCGGCTACCGGCCGGCCCAGCCCATGGTGTTCTGCGGCATCTATACGGAGGACGGCTCCAAGTATCCGGATCTGCGGGACGCCCTGGAAAAGCTCCAGCTCAACGATGCGGCCCTCTCCTTCGAGCCGGAATCCTCCGTGGCCCTGGGCTTTGGCTTCCGCTGCGGGTTCCTGGGGATGCTCCACATGGAGATCATCCAGGAGCGGCTGGAGCGGGAATTTGACCTGGATCTGGTCACCA
>CAYSNK010000155.1:0-3603 GCA_964432375.1 uncultured Oscillospiraceae bacterium
GCGCGCTCTGAACGGGGTGCGCGTAATGAGTATCACGCTGAAACGAGGAGTATATCTATGAAGAATAAAGTTTGTACCGCAGCGGAAGCTGTGGCCCTGATTCCCGATGGCGCCACCATCACCCCTACTGGTTTTATCCGCTCCATGGCGCCGGAGGAAGTGATCAACGCGCTGGAGGCCAGCTTCCTGGAAACCGGCCATCCCTGCAATCTTACCCTGCTCCACGGCGCCTCCGCCAGCGAGCATTTTGTGGGCGGCAACGCCGGCCTGAACCGCCTGGCCCATGAGGGCCTGCTGACCCGGGCGTTCTCCGGCTTCTACGGCCACAACGACCGCTATAAGGAGATGATCCGGGAGGGGAAAATTGAGGCTTACAACTTCCCCCTGGGCATGATCTCTCACCTTCTGCGGGCCTATGCCGGCGGCAAGAACGGGGAAATGACCAAAATCGGCATGAAAACCTATGTTGATCCCCGGCTGGAGGGCGGCCGGTGGAATCCAAACACCCCCGCCACCGGGGAATGGGTTCGGGTGGTGGAGTTCCTGGGTGAGGAATATCTGTATTTCACCACGCCAAAGCCGGATGTGGCCATCATCCGCGCCACCACCGCAGATGAATTTGGCAACCTGAGCATGGAGGAGGAGGCGCTGTTCTCCCTCTCCAAGGTGGCGGCGATGGCCGCAAAGCAGAACGGCGGGATCGTGATCGCGCAGGTGAAATACCTGGTGCAGGGCGGCTCCCTGGATTCCCAGGCTGTGCAGATCCCGGGCATCTTTGTGGATAAGATCGTGGTCTGCAACGATGCGGAAAACTGCCACCGTCAGACCGCCGGAAACCTGTATAACCCCATCTATTCCGGCCATTTGAAGCAGACCTCTCACGCGGTTCATAAAATGCCGCTGGATGTCCGCAAGGTCATGGCCCGCCGCTGCGCCATGGAGCTGATGCCCGGCGCCATTGTCAACCTGGGCACCGGCAACCCGGAGTTCGTGGGCACAGTGGCCACCGAGGAGGGCTGCCAGGATCTGATGACGCTGACCGTGGAGGCCGGAGCAGTGGCGGGATCTCCCCTTCCGGGCGACGACTTCGGCGCGACCGCCAACGCCTGGGGGTATCTGGATGAGGATCGAATGTTTGACCTGTACGACGGCGGCGGCCTGGATATCGCTTTCCTGGGGCTTGCCGAGACCGACGCAAAGGGCAATGTGAACGTCTCCAAGTTCAAGGGCACCATCATGGGCTGCGGCGGCTTTATTGAGATCACCCAGTCCACTCATAAGGTGGTCTTTATCGGCACCTTCACCGCCGGCGGCCTGAAGGTCAGGTGCGAGGACGGCAAGCTGGTCATTCTCCAGGAGGGCAAGCATATCAAGTTCCGGAATCAGATCGAGCAGATCACCTTCTCCGGCGAATACGCCAATGACACCCATCAGGATATCACCTACGTCACCGAGCGGGCTGTTTTTAAGCTGACAGAGGACGGCCTGATGCTGACCGAAATCGCTCCCGGCGCAGATTTGGAGCGGGATGTGCTTGGACAGATGGAGTTCAGGCCGCTGATTTCGGATGACCTGAAACAGATGGACGCCTGTATCTTCAAGGAAGGCCCCATCGATCTGTCCCGGTATATTCTGGCAAACGGCTGATATGGGATGAAAACACGATAAGAAGGAGTACAACAATGTCCAAAATCGAAACAATTCTGATTATGGGCGCAGGAACCATGGGTTCCGCCATTGCCCAGGCCATTGCCTGCAAGGGGTTTCATGTCTACCTGGTGGATCAGGCGGAGCACCTGCTTAGCCGTGCCCGTATGCTGGTGGACTATGGTGTCCGGGGAATGACAGACAACGAACTTTACACCGAGGAACAGGCCAGAGCTGTCTCTGAAAACATCACCTATATCACGGCGGATCAGCTCAACGAGGTGGGACAGTCCGCAGATTTGGTGATTGAGAGCGTATTTGAAAATCCCGATGTAAAGAAAAGCGTCTTTGCCCAACTGGACGCCGCCTGTCGGCCTGACTGCATTTTCTGCTCCAACACCTCCGCCTCCAATGTGTTTGAGTTCGTCAAGATTTCCCACACGGAGCGGTTTCTCATCACCCACTGGTTCAATCCTGCCTACCTGATGAAGCTGGTTGAGGTGGTCAAAGGCCCTGACACCGCCGATGTTGTCATTGATATTGTGGTGGAATTTCTCCGGGAGGTGGACAGGAAGCCCTGCGTTATCAACCAGTATATTCCCGGGTTTATCGTCAACCGCATTGCAAACGCCATCTGCCGCGAGGCGGGCTATATGATTATGAACGGGTGGACCACAGCCCAGGCCATTGATGAGGCCATCCGCTCCACCAGCGGCATCCGCTATGCCTTTGAGGGCCCAATGGCGCTGAACGATGTTGTGGGCTGGGATCTGATCCTGACCGGCTGCCACGATGTATATGCCAGCCTCTGCAACGATACGGATACCTCCCGGTTCGCGGAGGAAATGGTGGCAAAGAACACCTTGGGCCTGAAAACCGGCCACGGCGTCTTTGATTATAGCGGCACCAGTTCAGCGGAGTTTCTGGGTGAGCGCTCCAAAAAGATTATCCAGATGTATAAAGCAGTGGAGAATCTCGGTTAATTTTGTTTCAGAAAGGATGTCATATCATGGGAAAATTAACTGGACAGGTCGCGTTGATTACCGGCGCGGCCAGAGGGTTGGGCCGTGAGTACGCGCTGCGGCTGGCATCTCTGGGGGCCGATGTGGGCATCATCGACATTGATTTACATTCCTATCAGGCATATAAGGGGGAGGCAGATCTCCTGACTGCGGACACCGTGTTGGATGAGATCCGGGCGCTGGGGGTCCGTGCGGCAGGGGCCGAGGCGGATATCACCGACCGAATCCAGGTATTTGACGCGGTGAAGAAAATCGCGGACGAGCTGGGGGATATTTCCATCGTGGTCACCAACGCCGGCGGCGGAATGGGGCCCCCTGACGGAAACAAAGCCAGCCAGTTGGACTGGGATATGTATCACGCGGTGATCAACCGGAACCTCCATGGCACCGTCTACACCGTCAATGCGGTTGTCCCCTACATGAAAAAGAGGGGATACGGGAAAATCGTCACGGTGGCCTCCGTAGGCGGGCTGGTCACCAACAGCGACGGCTCCTACTCCCACTACGCCATGGCAAAGGCCGCCATCATTCACTATACCCATTATCTGGCCGCGGAGCTGGGGGAGTACAACATCAACGCAAACTGCATCGCGCCCGGCTACATGGCCACAGGCCGGCTGATGGAGCAGTATCACCAGGCAGGGGAGGACACGTTCCTGTCCCGCACCAGCATCAAGCGCTTTGGCACGCCCAAGGACTGCGCGGACGCCGTGGAGTTTCTGGTGTCTGACCAATCTGATTTTATTACCGGCGTCGTTCTGGAGGTCAGCGGAGGCGTTTCCGGCCGGGTACGGGTGGACTGAGCGGCGCTTTCTGAATTGAATCCGTGATTTCGTCAATCGGGCCGGGCGCAGGAAATGCGCCCGGCCCGGCTTTGGTTTGCGGGGCATGGCTGCGCCCCGCGGTGAGGCCCGCTTATGCGGGCCTGCCAATA
>CAYSNK010000156.1:0-3579 GCA_964432375.1 uncultured Oscillospiraceae bacterium
TGGCCAGAACCACCTTCTGCTGGTTGCCGCCGGACAGGTTGCCCACCAGCTGGGTGATGGAGGGCGTCTTGGTGCGCATGGCGTTGATGTATTTTTCCGCGTCCTCTAACTGCTTTTTCTTGTTGATCACGCCGAATCTGGAAAGCTGCGGCAGCTTTACAATGGTGGAGTTCAGCAGGATGGACAGGCGCAGCGCCAGCCCCTCCTTTTTCCGATCCTCGGTGCAGAAGCCGATGCGGGCGTCAATGGCGGCGGCGGGATTGCCGGTTTTCAGCCCTTTGCCGTCCATGGAAATGGAGCCGCTTTTCACCTTGTCTACGCCGAAAATCGCCCGCATGATCTCGGAGCGCCCGGCGCCCACCAGCCCGAAGAAGCCCACCACTTCCCCGGCGTGAACCTGGAAGGAGATGTCCTGAAACACGCCGCCGGAGAGGTTCTGGACGTCCAGCACCATATCCCCCTGGGAGCGGCCGGTCTTTTCCGGATACTGCTTCTCCAGCGGGCGGCCGATCATGTTGGTAATCAGCTCGTCCTGGGTGGTGGCGTCCTTATCCATAGTACAGATATTCTCACCGTCCCGGATAACTGTGATGCGGTCGGACAGATACATCACTTCGTCCAGCTTATGGCTGATATACACCACCGCAATGTTCTTGGCCGTCAGCTTTTTGATAATGCGGAACAGGGTCTCCGTTTCCGCCTCGGACAGGGAGGAAGAGGGCTCGTCCATGATGATCAGGCGGGCGTTGCGGGTCAAGGCCCGGCCAATCTCGATCATCTGCTGCTGGCCCACGGAGAGGTCGCCTGCGATCGCCTTGGGGGAAATGGGCATTTCCAATTCCTCCAGGATTTCGGCGGTCTTGGCATACAGGGTCTTGTGGTCAACCAGGCCGCCCTTCATCGGCAGGTTGCCGATAAACAGGTTGTGGGCCACGTCCATCTGAGGCGCCATGGAAAGCTCCTGATAGACGCAGGAAACCCCCTTGGCGATTGCCTCCTGTGTGCTTTTAAAGTTTACCTCCACACCGTCGATCAGGTATTGACCGTCATCCCGCTGGTGGGCCCCGGTCATCACTTTAATCAGCGTGGATTTGCCGGCGCCATTTTCGCCGCACAGGGAATGGACCTCGCCCTCACGGATATCGAAAGAGACACCGCCCAAAGCCCTGACGCCGGGGAACAGTTTGACGATCCCTTTCAGCTCGACAAAAGTCCTGCTGTCTTTCAAACGAAACACCCCTCTTTTCCTTCCTGAAAATTTTACTTGCTTCCAACATACGGAATCACTCGTATATTATTAAGGCATATTATAAACGCAATTTGCGCAAAATGCAATATAAAAAATGACAATCGTCAGAGTAAAATTGGGGAAATTGCAGGTAAGGCGGCGCCGGTTCCGGAATCTGCGGGGGGATCTTTCCGGACCGCACTGTGTTTTTCCACCATCAGATCCGGATAATAGGATTCCTTTGCCTTGCGCAGGCCCTCGATTCCCATGTCATCCTCCCGGTTCAGGTAGAGGATCTCCGGGTGGCGGCTGCGGATTCTGCGGGCAAATTCCCGGTTGACGATGGGATAGGCGCCCTGAATGTTGCTGAACGCCTTCTCAAAGTTGATATCAAAGGTATCCTCGCTCTGCTGGCGGCCCATGGAAAACGCCACCACCCTGCCGCCGGCGCGGATCAAAACGCCCTCCAGGGCCAGCTCTGTGAAATGCTGGATGGCAAGCCGCACAGCCACGCCGTCGGCATCCAGGGAATCCGCCGCGGCGTCGGATTCCCGGCCCCGGCTCAGCCGGTACCACTCCATGTCCATGGCCAGACATTCCGGCAGATTCTCCGAAGTAATGTCCTCGGCAGTCCAGTCCGGATGGTTTTCCTCAAAGCGGCGGATGTGGTTGCGCTTGCCGTGGAGCTTTTTCCCGCCCAGGTCGGCCAGGCGATTGATATGATAAAGGTAATCAAAGCCAAATCGGTCGGAGGTATAGGTAAAGCACCCGGGATAAATGGATTCCAGCAGCTCAATATCCGCCGGGGTGACGCAGATCAGCTTCAGATCATCCCCCCGCTCCCGGGCATCCGCCGCAATCGCGTCCAGCACCGGCTTCAACGGCCCCCTGCCCACCGGGAACGGGTAGCAGTCGCCGATAGAGCCGGACAGCCGCTGCACCACATAATCGTTGACCCGGGCAACCTCCTGATGGTAGGCATTTTTCCAGCAAAATAGATTCGTAAAGGAATATTCACAGCCCCGGTTGTTTTTGGCGAAAAACAATTCGTCTACCCAAGGTCGGTCAGATAGTTCCGGGGTTTTGAAATCGATCATAAAGAAACTCCTATCCTTTTTTTGTGCAGGCTCAGGCCGGCCCGTCCTCCAGCAGCATCAGGCAGCCGTCGGAGTCATATTTCAGCCGCTGGATATGGGCGCCGGTGTTGGCGGCAATCTCGTCCATGCGGATTCCCTCTGTGATATTCGCCACCAGGGTGTAGGAAACTCCGTGTTTTTTCGCCCTTCCGGTGCGGCCGATCCGGTGGACATAGTATTCCAGTTCGTCGGGCACGTCATAGTTAAAGATCACGTCCACATCGTCGATATCCAACCCCCGGGCGGCCACGTCCGTAGCCACCAGCACCTGGAATTTTCCATCGCGGAACCGCTTCATGGTGCGCTCCCGCAGGTTCTGGGCAATATCCCCGTGGATGGCCTCGCAGGAAACGCCCTGCATCTGAAGCATGGCGGCCAGGCGGTCTGCCATGTTTTTGGTGTTGCAGAAAGCGATGGCCCGCTCGTAGTTCCCGGCGAACAGCAGGGCCGTCATTGTGTCCAGCTTCTGCTCCCGCCCGTCCAGATCCACGCGGTACTGCTGGATGTCCGGCTTGCTGTTTTCCACCGGGCGAACGGTGATTTCCACCGGATCTCGCTGATAGACCCAGGAAATATCCATCACTTCCCGGGAAATGGTGGCGGAGAACAGGCCCAGATTTTTCCTCTGGGGCATCATGTCCAGGATATGGGTGACTTCCTGGATAAAGCCCATGTCCAGCATACGGTCGGCCTCGTCCAGAACGACAGTTTCCACTTTGTCCAGCCGGACGGTGTGGCGCTTCAGATGATCCCGCAGGCGGCCCGGGGTGGCAACGATCAGTTGGGGCCGTTTTTTCAGCTGGGTGATTTGCTTGTCAATGGGCTGGCCGCCATAGAGACAGGCCACGCGAACCCCCTCCTTGTGGGAGCAGAGCAGCCGCAGTTCATCCCGAATCTGGAGGGCCAGCTCCCGGGTGGGGGCCAGAATCAGGCCCTGCACATCGGAGCATTCGGGATCGGCGTGCTCCACCATGGGGATGCCGAAGGCGAAGGTCTTGCCGGTGCCGGTGGGCGCCTTGACTACCATATCCTTCCAGTCCATAAAATAGGGGATCGCACCGCCCTGCACTTCGGTTGCAATTTCAAAGCCTCTGTCCTCTATGGCACGCAAGATCTCGGGAGACAGACTTAGCTCGGCATAGCGAACCTCCTTGGTTACTTCAATTCCGTTGATTTCCATTTGGTAATTATGATCCTTTCGTGAATGTCGCCCGG
>CAYSNK010000157.1:0-1318 GCA_964432375.1 uncultured Oscillospiraceae bacterium
GGGCCTGCTTTTCGGTGAACAATATGCTGCGGGCCGAGTGCTATAAGCAGCGCATGGAAAAGGGGCTGAGCTTCCTGGAGTTCAACTACATGATTATGCAGTCCTACGACTTCTACCATCTGTTCCGGCATTATAACTGCAATATGCAGTGCGGCGGCGACGACCAGTGGTCGAATATGCTGGGCGGCACCGAGCTGATCCGCCGGAAGCTGGGCAAGGACGCCCATGCCATGACCATCACCCTGCTGACCGACTCCCAGGGCAAGAAGATGGGCAAGACCGCCGGCAACGCCGTTTGGCTGGACCCCAATAAGACCTCACCCTATGACTTCTACCAGTACTGGCGAAATGTGGGGGACGCGGATGTGCTCAAGTGCATTCGGATGCTGACCTTCCTGCCCCTTGAGGAGATCGACAGGATGGATCACTGGCAGGGCGCACAGCTAAACACCGCCAAGGAGATCCTGGCCTATGAGCTGACCAAGCTGGTTCACGGCGAGGAGGAGGCAAACCGGGCCCAGGCCACCGCAAAGGCGCTGTTCTCCCAGGGCGGCAGCGACGCGGCGATGCCTGCCACCCGGCTGGCGGCTGAGGACTTCACCGACGGCGAAATCGGCCTGCTGACCCTGATGGTCAGGTGCGGCCTCTGCAAGAGCAACCGGGAGGCCCGCCAACTGGTCAGCGGCGGCAGCGTATCCGTCAACGATGAGAAAATCACCGACGACAAGGCCAGGTTTGAGATCGCCCGGTTCCGGGGCAACGGTCTGGTCATTAAGAAGGGCAAGAAGGTCTATCATCGCGCGGTCATTTGAACCCGGCGCGGACAGGGGAAGCTCTGACTCGATCAGCGAGAGGGGTCGATCCAGAGCTTCTCCAGATAGTCCAGCCCTGCCCCGGTGATCGCCAGGCTCCCCCGGCGCAGAACGGGCCTCCCCTCCGGATGCCCCCTGAAATTCACGGAAAATTCCCGGAAGAGGTCGGAGCGGTAATATACCTCATAGCTGTAATTGGTGATGGGCAGGCCGAAGTCCAGGGTAATCATGCCCATCCGGGCCAGGGCCACCAGCAGGTTGGCGGTGGACATGACCTCCTCCAGGGTGTCATGCTCTCCCTCCAGCAGGACGGGAGAGAGGATCAGCTTGCCCTCCTCGGGCAGGCAGCCCCCGGGCACCAGCACAAACTGGCACAGGGGCAGGAACGGGGTCTGGGCCAGCCGGCTTAAAAGGTCGATCTGCCGGGCGGAGAGGACGGGGGATTGCCCCCCGCAGCCGCCGCAGCGGTCACAGGATCGGTTGCAGTTCATAGGCGGCTCCTTTCG
>CAYSNK010000157.1:1418-3571 GCA_964432375.1 uncultured Oscillospiraceae bacterium
TATCGTCTTGGGAGGAATGGATTATGAGGATTTTTATTCTGGAAGATGACGCGGATATCAGCGAGCTGGAGAGCTATGCCCTGCAAAACAGCGGCTTTGAGACGGAGGTCTTTTCCACGGCCACTCCCTTTTATCAGGCGCTGAATCAGGACCCCCCGGATCTGGTGCTTCTGGACATCATGCTGCCGGGGGAGAGCGGCCTGACGGTGATGCAGCGCATGAAGAGCGACCCAAAGACGGCGGGCATTAAGATCATCCTGGTGACGGCCAAATCCTCCGAAATCGACACGGTTCGGGGCCTGGATATGGGCGCGGATGATTACATCACAAAACCCTTTGGCATCATGGAACTGGTCAGCCGGGTCAAGGCCCGCCTGCGCACCGCAACTCCAACGGAATCGGAGCTGCTCTCCGTGGGCCAGATTCAAATGGACACGGCCAGGCGGCTGGTGACGGTGGAGGGGAAAAGCTGCGACCTGACCTACAAGGAGTATGAGCTGCTGCGCCTGTTTTTAAGCAACCCCAACGTGGCGCTGAACCGGGATCTGCTGATGGAGAAGGTGTGGGGCTATGATTACGACGGCTCCACCCGCACCCTGGATATGCACATCAAGACCCTGCGCCGGAAGCTGGGCAAAAGCGGGGAGCACATCCGCACCGTCCGCAATGTGGGCTATAAGCTGACCCTGGGTGAGACGGCATGAGGGAGAAAATCACCGTCAACCTGTTTTACATGGGTCTGATTGCCGCCCTGATTACCGCCCTGCTCACAGGCGTCACCCTGTACCGCCCCTATCAGGAGCAGGTTGCCTTCGGCCTGGAGCAGGAAACCCATATCATTGCGGCGGCTTACCGGAACCTGGAGAATCCCCTGGAGCTTGCGGCGTATTCTACCGGGGATCTGCGCATTACGCTGATGGACCCGGCGGGAGAAATCATCTATGACAACCGCAGCGAAGAGGCGGAGATGGGCAACCAGCTTGACCGGGCAGAGGTGCAGCAGGCTCTGGCCGAAGGCAGCGGCCAGGCGATCCGAAGGTCGGAGACGTTCGGAACCCGGGATCATTATTATGCCCTGCTTTTGGAGGATGGAAACATCCTCCGCCTCTCTATGACCGCCAACAGCCTTTACTATATTTTCTCGCAGTCCTATCCGGTGCTGTTTCTTGTGATGCTCGTGGTGGTGGTGCTGTCTGTGGCCTTTACCCTGCTCATCACCCGGAATCTGATCAAGCCCATCGAAAAGCTCCCCGCCGACCTGGACGACCCCACCCTGACGGAGGACCCCAAACGGGTATACCCCGAGCTAGTGCCCTTTGTGAAAGAGATCCAGGCCCAGCGCAGAGAGCGGGAAAAGATGCGCCAGGAGTTTACGGCCAATGTGACCCACGAGCTGAAAACCCCGCTGACTTCCATCTCCGGCTACGCGGAGATGATCTCCACCGGAATGTCCAGGGCGGAGGACATCCCCCGGTTCGCGGAGAAGATCCGGGTGGAATCAGACCGGATGCTGGTGCTGGTGAACGACATCATTGAGCTGAGCAATCTGGACCGGATGGAGGCCCTGGAGGACCCCGGGCCGGTGGACCTATTGGATGTGGCCTACGAGTGCTCCGACCAGCTTGCCGCCTCCGCCGAGAAACAGAGCGTGACGATTGATGTGACCGGCTCCTCCTGCGTTGTGGAGGGAGACGCGCAAAAGCTCTGGGAACTCGTCTATAATCTGGTGGACAACGCGGTTCGCTATAACCGGAAAGGGGGCCGGGTGGAAATCGAGGTGGGGGATCGGAGCGTAACCGTCCGGGATAACGGCATCGGCATCCCGGAGGAGCACCAGGGCAGGGTGTTTGAGCGGTTCTACCGGGTGGACAAGAGCCATTCCAGGGCCACCGGCGGCACCGGACTGGGCCTTTCCATCGTCAAGCACATCGCGGAGCAGCATCACGCGAAGCTGACCCTGAAAAGCGCGGCAAATATCGGAACGGAGATCACCGTGACATTCCCGCCCTCTGCATAGTTCAATTTCTCGCGAAAGGGAGATCCGAGCGAAAACCCGCAATTTTACATGGTTTTTACATGATTATGCGGTTAGATTTTACAAAGCCCTGTTATCATGGCAATCGTATAAAAAAGTCAAACAGGCAGAAAGATAG
>CAYSNK010000158.1:0-3567 GCA_964432375.1 uncultured Oscillospiraceae bacterium
AAAAACAGATAGTCTGTATCCTTGATCTTAGCCAAGGGTTTATCCTCCTTTCTCCCTGCCGCTCCGCAGAGCCGTCAGGGGCGCCGTCCGGCGCGAGGTGATCAATCGAAAAGGACCTTGCTGACCTCACCGGTTATCTCGCTGCGGACAAGACGAACCAGTGTCTCAAATGCGCAGTTGACCTCAATGGCGCCATCGCTGAGCAGCAGGCCGCCCTGAATGTCACGGGTCTGCTCGGAGAGGGTGATGCCGCCGGTCTTGCCTTGGGCCTCCAGCAGCTCGTTTGCCTTCACGCAGGCCCGCACACCGTAGCGGGCGCGGTCTGCCTGATTGAGGATCACCTGCTCGCGGCCGGTGGAACTGGCTTTTTCAATCAGCTTTGCCAGCAGATCCACATATTCGGCCTCCGGCAGCTTCAGCAGCTTTTGCAGCGCCAGGGCAAATGCCTCGTCCAGCACCTCCTGCTTGGCGGCCAGGATCATCTTCTTGGACTCCATTTGGGCGGCGCTGACCAGGCGCTTGCCGCGCTCGTCAGCCGCGCGCTCCCCCTTTGCCAGGATCTCATCCGCTTCCCGGCGGGCGAGCTTCTCGTAATCGGCCTCTATCTGCTCCACCTGGGAAGCAGCGTCCTGACGGATCTGCGCGATCTCCGCGTCAGCGTCCGCCTGGATTCGGCCGGTGATGTTTTCAATACCCGTCATCGCATACCATCCTTTCTGCGTTCGTAATGGTCCCGAAGGATCACTTGATGAACAGCAGCATCAGGAAAGAAGCCAGCAGGCACAGGATGGCGTAGAACTCCACCATGATGGCCATGATGATGCCCTTGGACATCTGGTCGGGACGCTTGGCAACCAGGCAGACGCCGGCTGCGGCGCAGCGGCCCTGGCCGATGGCGGTGATATAGCCGCCGATGCCCATCGGCAGGCAGGCGAAGCAATAGCCGATGCCCTGGCCCAGGGTCAGCTCGGCGGGGGTGCCGCCGATGATGCCCAGCTGGATCAGCGCGAAGAACCAGACAACCAGGCCATACAGTCCCTGGGTGCCGGGGAGCAGCTGAAGGATCAGGCAGGAAGCGAACTTGTTGGGATCTTCGGAGATGACGCCGGCGGCGGACTCGCCCACACAGCCAACGCCTTTACCGGAGCCGGAGCAGGCCAGAGCCACAGCCAGAGAAGCGCCGATCACGGCGATATACAGGCCAGCATTTGCTAAGATTTCCATAATTAATTTTCCTCCTTATTATTGACTACATCGACATATTTTGTATCATACTGCAAGGGCTGGAAGGGAATCCCTCCGTCCTTATAGAACTTGCCGAAATACTCCAGGTACTGGAGCCGGGCCGCGTGGACATAGGTGCCGATCAGGTTGACCCCGATGTTGAACACATGACCGATCAGGAATACCAGGATAAAGAAGATCAGCTTCACCACGAAGCCGGGGGGCAGGGTGCCCAGGGTGTTGAACACCTGCGCGATGACCGAGGTGGCCAGCATCAGCGCCATCAGGCGGGCGTAGGACAGCACATCGGACAGCCAGCTGGTGATGTCATACCAGCTCTTGAAGCCGCCCATGATCTTGCCGATCACAGAGGGAGCTTTCCGTCCCTGGGTCAGCAGCAGCGCCAGGGCACCGGCCACAAGCACCCAGGGGGTGCCCACCAGGGCGATGCAGGCGATGCCGATAAACACGATCCACCAGGGAACCACGTCCAGCAGGGCGTCTGCCCCCTGGCCGTCCCGGAAGCCCATGTAGATGTGGATGCACTGGCCCATAATCAACTGAACACAGCCGATGCCCAGGGCAATCACCAGCACCTTCATGGGGTCTGTGACGGGATTCACCAGGATGCCGTTGCAGAACGTCTGCATCCAGCCGGGCATGGCGGAAATCGCGCTTCCGGTTGCCTCATAAGCGGCGATCCCGGCGGGGACAAAGTTCTCATAAATGACCTCCAGCGCGTTTCCGAAGAAGCCGCCCACAAAGATCCCGCAGAACGCGGTGGAGCCGCCCAGCCACAGGCCCAGGTGGAACATCCGGCCTATGGTCTTTTTCGGGTTGAACAGCTTGATGATCGCCAGGCAGACGGCAAAGATGATGATGCCGTAGGCCACGTCCGCGAACATAAAGCCGAAGAAGAACACATACCAGAAGAACATCAGCGGGTTGGGGTCTATGCCGTCATAGGCCGGGAGGGAATACATCTCCGTGACCATGTTGATGGAGTCCATCCACTTGGGGTTCTTCAGCTTGGTGGGAGGCGTTTCCCCCTCGGCGGGGTCCGCGCTCTCATAGGCACAGGTGAAGCCCTTCAGCGTCTCCTCCAGCTGGGGGACATTCTCCGCAGGAATCCAGCCCTCCAGGAAGAAGATGGTGCCATCGGTCAGGAACCGTTCGCACACCGCCTCCTTGCTGATGTCCTGGTTCACGCGATCCAGGCAGACCTGCATTGTGCCCCGCTCAGCCGACTTCGCGGCAATGGCCGCCGCAGCCTCCGAGCGCTGAGTCTCCAGCTCCGCCAGCTCCTTTTCCAGCCTGCCGATGTTCTCCGCCGCCGTCCCCTCCATATCCTTGAAGCGGACCACGCTGAAGGAATGGGGGCGCAGGGCGTTCAGCGCAGCCTCCTCGCCGCTCTGGTGGCAGACCAGAAGGAAATACTTCTGATCCCGATCCTCGGAAACCATCTGGAGCTCGGCCAGGCCGGTGGCCGACGCCAGGTCGCTTTCCAGGGCGCCCTGCTCAACGGTGGCGGGGCAGGCGCCCAGGATAACCGAGGCGGAAACAGTTCTCTGAACCTCCAGGGGGAGATCCAGGCCGGCCCAGGGAGTTAAGCTGGCGATGGTGGCGTTCAGCTTGTTTTCCCGGGAATAGATTTTTGAGATTTCCCGCGTGCATCCGTTGATCTCGTCTGCGCACGCAAGGGCGCCCGCCAGAACCCGGTCGTTGAAGAAGTCTGCTTCTGAAATGTCAGAGCGCTTGATAAACAGCCCCCCTTTTGCCGGGGCGTATTTCTTCAACGCATCCAGGGCCGAGGTCAGGCTGCCCGCCTGGGCCTTTGCGTCTGTCAGGTTGGAGGTGTCCCGTCTGACCAGCGCCGTCCACTGGGGGTCGGAGAGCTTGTCATCCGGCTCCGTCACCTCAACGCAGCCCAGGTGAAGCAGCTTTGCAACCAGGTCGGCCCGCTCCTCTGAGAAGCCGATCAGCCGCAGCCGCTTCATTTTGACAATAGACATCAGACATTCACTACCCTTCTGACAATCAATGCGGCGGCATCTTCCAGCCTTGCTCTCGCATCCGCTTTCAGCCGCTCACAGGACTGGCCTGTTTGCCGCTGCACGGCCTCCGCTTCCTCCGCCGCGCTCTTTTCCGCCTGGGCCATCATGGTTTTGACCTTGGCTTCCGCCTCCGCCCTTGCGGAGGAAAGCCGCGCACGTCCGGCGCGTTCGGCGTCCCCGATGGCTTTCTTCGATTCCGATTCAGCCTCCGCCTTGCGCTGTGCGGAAATCTGTTCCGTTTCCGTCACCCGTTTGATTGCGTCAAGTGACATAATTTCACCGCCTTTCC
>CAYSNK010000159.1:0-3513 GCA_964432375.1 uncultured Oscillospiraceae bacterium
GCGATGAACATTTTCCGCATTTCCGCCCCCAGGGGGGTGCGGACGGGGATGTTTTGCAGGTTTGGTTCGGTGGAGGACAGCCGCCCGGTGGCGGTTACGGTGTTCTGGAAGGAGGTGTGGACCCGACCATTGGGGCCGATCACCTTCAAGAGGCCGTCTACATAGGTGGATTTCAGCTTGGTGAGCTGGCGGTATTCCAGAATCTGCTCCACAATGGGGTGGCGGAACCGCAGCTTTTCCAGAATTTCCGCGCTGGTGGAGTAGCCGTTCTTGGTTTTCTTCAGGGGGGGCAGGCCCAGATCCTCGAAGAGCACCACCCCAAGCTGCTTGGGGGAATTGATGTTGAACTCCCGGCCCGCATAGCGGTAGATCTCCCCCTGGGTCTGCTGGATGCCCTCCCCCAGCGTAACGCCAAAGTCGGCCAATGCCCGGCGATCCACCAGCACACCGGCCCGCTCCATCTCCGCCAGCACCGGGCAGAGGGGCAGCTCCATGTCCGTCAGCAGGGGATACATCCCCTGGGCTTTCAGCGCCGGCTCCAGGACTTCCCAGAGGGCCGCCACAGCGGAAACCTCCGCCTGGAACGCGTTCTCCGCCAGAACCCGGGCAGAGGGGTCCAGCATGGGGGCAAAGGCGTCCTCCGCCCGGTAGTCCGCCTGGGGCCGGATCTCGCAGTTAAAGTAGGAGACAAACAGCTTCCGCAGGTCGTAGCTGCCATCCGTGGGGGAGAGAAGATAGGCGGCCAGGGCGGTGTCAAAGACAAAGCCCCCGGCAGACAGTCCCTCGCCCAGCAGCTGATTCATCAGCGGCTTTACATCGTGGCTGACCTTCTTCACCGCATCGCTGAAAAACACCCGCAGGAAGGTGTCATAGGCTTCCCCCAGATCCGGCTGATAGACGAAGGCGGCCCGGCTCAGCGTCTCGGAGACCTTCCACTGTACGGCGACCCCGTCCAGGCTGGGCAGCGCCAGGAAAAAGACCTGCCGGGCGCCTTTCCACTCCTCCAGCAGCTCCGCAAGCCGCTGGGGGTCGGTGACGTTTTCCGCCTCCAGAGTGAGTTCCGGGGCCTCGTGAACCTGGGGCTCCGGCTCCAGGCCGTATTTGGCGATCAGCTTGGTAAATTCCAGCCGCAGGAAAAGCTGATAAAGGGCCCCCCGATCCCATTCCCGGATCAGATTGTCCCGGGGGACAAACTCCATGGGCGCGTCGGTGCGGATGGCGGCCAGGTCATAGCACAGCCGGGCGGAGTCCCGCCCCTCCTCCAGCTTTTTCCTCTGGGCGGGCTTCAGCTCCGCCGTTTCAAAGTTGGCGTACAGATTCTCCACCGAGCCGTAGGTCTGAATCAGCCCCATGGCAGTCTTTTCCCCGATGCCGGGAACCCCGGGATAGTTGTCCGAGGCATCCCCCATCAGGGCCTTCAGGTCGATCAGATGAACGGGGTCAAAGCCATATTCCTCCCGGAACAGCTCCGGGGTCATCTCCCGGGCGGAGGTCTGGCCCATGCGGGAGATGACGATTTTCACATGGGTTTTCTCCGTCACCAGCTGCAGGGAGTCCTTGTCCCCTGTGACCAGCTCACAGTCCCAGCCGTCCCCCTCGCAGATGCGGGAGATGGTGCCCATCAGGTCATCGGCCTCCCAGCCATCCATGGCGTACATGGGGATGTTCATGGCGGCCAGAACCTCTTTCAGCACCGGAAGCTGCATGGCAAGCTCCTCGGGCATCCCCTTTCGCTGGGCCTTGTAGCCGGCAAAGGCCCTGTGGCGGAAGGTGGGGGCCTTCCGGTCAAAGGTGATGCAGAGGCCGTCGGGCTTGTCCTCCTCCAGCAGCTTTTGCAGGATGTTTAAAAAGCCAAAAATCGCGTTGGTAAACAGCCCGTCCCGTGTGGACAGGGGCTTAACGCCGTAATACGCCCGGTTGACAATGGAATTGCCGTCCAGAACCATCATTTTCATGTCGCGTCACCTCGGTAAACTCTCAGGGATCGTAGATTGGCACCTCTTTTTTTCGGCGCCCTTATTATATCATGAAAGCCGCGCTTTCCTCATGGGATTCGCCGTCTTTTTCGGCGGCCCCTAAATTGTACCACAAAAAGGCCGGAAGCAACAGGGGGAAACGGACGCCTCCTGTCAGGCGGGGAGAAAGAATTTGACATCCCCGCCAACTTCCGCTATGATAAGTGGGTATCGTCCATTCAATTTCAAACACATCGAGGAACAGGGATTTATGGCAAAGAAAACCACAAAGCAAGAATACGGAAATGAATCCATCACCAGCCTGAAGGGGGCGGATCGGGTCCGCAAGCGCCCGGGCGTGATCTTCGGCTCCGACGGGCTGGACGGCTGCGAGCACGCGGTCTTTGAGATCCTGTCCAACGCCATTGACGAGGCCAAGGAGGGCCACGGCAATCTGATTATCGTCACCCGCTATGAGGATCACTCCATCGAGATCGAGGACTTTGGCCGGGGCTGCCCCGTGGATTGGAACGAGAAAGAGGGCCGCTATAACTGGGAGCTGGTGTTCTGCGAGCTGTACGCCGGCGGCAAGTACCAGAACGGCGAGGGAGATAACTACGAATACTCCCTGGGACTGAACGGCCTGGGCTCCTGCGCCACCCAATACTCCAGCGAATATTTTGACGCCACCATCTACCGGGACGGACAGAAATACACCCTGCACTTTGAGCGGGGGGAGAACCTCGGCGGCCTCCATAAGGAGAAAGCCGACCGGAAAAAGACCGGCTCCTGCTTCCACTGGAAGCCGGATCTGGACGTGTTCACCGAGATCGACATCCCGGTGGAATATTATATGGATGTGATGAAGCGCCAGGCCGTGGTCAACTCCGGCGTCACGTTCCGCCTGCGCAACCAGGTGGGCGGCCAGTTTGAGATCACGGATTTCCACTACGACAACGGCATCACCGACTATGTGGCCGAGCTGGCCGGGGAGAATCCCCTGACCCAGCCGGTGTTCTATCAGTCCGAGCGCCGGGGGCGGGACCGGGCGGACAAGCCGGAGTACAAGGTCAAGCTGTCCGTGGCCTTCTGCTTCTCCAACCGGGTCAGCATTGTGGAGCACTACCACAACTCCTCCTGGCTGGAACACGGCGGCTCCCCGGAGAAGGCCATGAAGTCCGCCTTTGTCTCCGCCATCGACGGCTATCTCCGTCAGCAGGGCAAATACAACAAGTCCGAGGCGAAAATCACCTTCAACGACATTCAGGACGCCCTGGTTCTGGTGTCCAACAACTTCTCCACCCAGACCTCCTACGAAAACCAGACCAAAAAGGCCATCAACAACAAGTTTATCCAGGAGGCTATGACCGCCTTTTTGAAGGAGAGCCTGGAGGTCTATTTCATCGAGAACCCCTTTGACGCCGTCAAGATCGGCGAACAGGTTCTCATCAACAAGAGAAGCCGGGAGGCCTCGGAGAAGGCCCGGCTGAACATTAAGAAAAAGCTCAGCGGCAATCTGGATATTGCCAACCGGGTGCAGAAGTTTGTGGACTGCCGC
>CAYSNK010000160.1:0-3478 GCA_964432375.1 uncultured Oscillospiraceae bacterium
CTCTGAACATACACGTCATCGCCGAACGATTCAAAGGCCCATGATTTCTCGATTCCCGATTTGATCATTCAGAAAGGAAGCATCATTTTATGAGACAGCCTATTTTTACCGGCGCGTGTGTCGCCATTGTCACGCCCTTTGACGAAAATGGCGTCAATTATGATTGCCTTGGCAATTTGATCGAGGCGCAGATTGCCGCCGGAACCGGCGCGATCTGCATTTGCGGCACCACCGGCGAGGCAGCCACCCAGTCCTTTGAAGAACACATCCGCACCATCCGGTTCTGCGCCGAGAAGGTCGCGGGCCGTGTGAAGGTCATCGCGGGCACCGGCGCCAACAGCACCCAGGAGGCCCTGTATCTCTCCCAGGCCGCAGAACAGTGCGGCGTGGATGGGCTGCTGCTGGTCACGCCCTATTACAACAAGGCCACGCAGACCGGCCTCATCAAGCACTACACCTATGTTGCCGACCGGGTCAGCACCCCCCTGATCCTCTACAATGTGCCCAGCCGTACCGGCACCACGATCCAGCCTGAAACCTATCAGATTTTAGCCCAGCACCCCATGGTCAACGGCTGCAAGGAGGCTTCCGGCAATTTTTCCATCATCTCCCACACCCTGGCGCTCTGTCCCCGGGACTTCTATATGTGGTCCGGCAATGACGAGCAGGTGGTTCCCATGATGGCCCTGGGGGCCAAGGGCGTGATCTCCGTGGTTTCCAATGTCTGGCCGCAGATCATGGTTCAGTTGACGGGCCTCTGCCTGGCAGGAAAGTATGAGGAGGCCGCAAAGCTCCAGTTGGAGCTCACCGACCTGTGCGACGCCCTGTTCTGCGAGGTCAACCCCATCCCGGTGAAGAATGCCATGAATCTCATGGGCATGAAGGTGGGGCCGCTGCGCCTGCCCCTGTGCGACATGAGCGACGCTCATTTAGAGCAGATGCGGAACGTCCTGAACCAATACGGGCTGCTGTAAGGAACCTCCGCCGCAAAAGAGAAAGTGTGAATCCCTGTGTATAAATTCATCATTTCCGGCTGCTCCGGCCACATGGGTCAGGTGGTGGAGTCCATCTGCGCCGCAGACCCCGAGGTGGAGATTGCCGCCGGTTTCGACGTGGTTCAGAGCGAAAAGCCCTATCCCGTGTTCTCCAATCCCGCCAACTTCACCGGCAGGGCGGATGCCGTCATCGACTTCTCCAGCCCCGCCGCCCTGGAGGGGCTGCTGGACTACTGCACCCGGCGCAGGGTTCCCGCAGTCCTGGCCACCACCGGCTATTCCGAGGCCCAACTGGCCGACATCAGCCGGGCCTCCGGGGAGGTTCCCATTTTCCGCTCCGCCAATCTGTCCCTGGGCATCAACGTGATGGCGGAGCTGGTCAGGAAAGCAGCCCTGGCGCTGGGGGATAGCTGCGATATTGAGATTGTAGAGCGCCACCACAACCGCAAGGTGGATGCCCCTTCCGGCACCGCCCTGATGCTTGCGGACGCCGCTGCCTCCGCCCTCAGCTATGAGCCGGAGTATCTCTATGGCCGCAGTGACCGCCGCCAGCCAAGGGGCAAAAAGGAGATCGGCATTTCCTCTGTCCGGGGCGGCACCATTGTGGGCGTCCACAACGTGATTTTTGCCGGCCGGGATGAGGTCATTGAGATCACCCACACCGCCCAGTCCCGGGAGATCTTCGCCTCCGGCGCGGTGAAGGCCGCCAAATTCCTGACCCAGCGCGACGAGCCCGGGCTATATAATATGCAGCAGCTTGTGGCCGCTGTGGTCGGGGAATAAAACCTCAACAAATGTGAACCGCCCCTCCGGAAACCCGGAGGGGCGGTTTTGCTTTCAGAGTTCAATCCAATCGCGCCGGGCGAGGGCGCGATGAATCATCCATACACCTCCCAGTGAACCTTCTTGGGGTCGTAGCGGTCCTCCGGCTCCTTTTCCTTGGCCTTGTAGCCCAGGGCGACCACGGCGAAGGGAATGAGCTTTTCCCCCAGCCCAAAATAGGCGCTCAGGGCGGCGGTGCGCTCCTCAAAGGGATACATCCCCAGCCAGGTGGCCCCCAGCCCCTCGGCCTCCGCCTGGATCAGGATATTCTCGGTGGCGGCGGCCAGATCCTGAACCCAGATGGGCAAAACGTGGTCGATCCGCTCATAATTCCCCATGACCAGGATCAGCGCTGCCGCATTTTTGGCGCACATAGCATAGGGAGACATCTTGGAAACCGCCTCCTTCGCCTCCGGCTTCTCAATCACCAGGAACTCCCAGCACTGCGTGTTCTTGGCGGAAGGGGCCTGCATAGCGGCCCGGAGCAGGGCCTCCAGCTTCTCATGCTCCACCGGGCGAGCCTCAAACTTCCGGATGGAGCGGCGATCCATCAGAGCATCAATTCGGTTCATATTTGATAGCCTTCTTTCTACTCGGCGCAGTCTGACCGGCGCTGCGTCCGTTTTTTTGCGGGAATGGTAGGATATTCTTCATTATACCACGGGAAGCCCCCCGGCGCAAACAGCGGATCTGCCCACAGGTATAATTTATTTTACATACCTGACTGCGAGATCGATATTTTGCCTCTTGGCCTTCTCCGTGCTATAATGAAATTATCCTATCCAGCAAAGGAGCCGGTTGCTATGAAGAAAATTGATTTCCGAGTCAGGCCGCCTTACGGCCATTATTTGAAGTTTTATGAGGATTTAGAGGATCTGGAGATCTGCTCCTACGGGCACACGGGGACCCACCTGGCCCCCTCCGTCCGGGAGAAGTCCGTGGAGCTGCTCCTCCGGGAGATGGATCAGGCCGATATTGAGCTGTCGGTTGTCCCGGGCCGCAAAGCCTTCGGCGTGACCAATGAGGAGCTTTTTGAACTGAGCCGCAAGTACCCCGGCCGTTTCGTGATCTTCCCCTCTGTGAATCCGCTGGAGGGGCAGCAGGCCCTGGAGGAGGTAGACGCCTATGTGATCCACGGCATGGGCAAGGGGATCGCCATAGAGAGCGGCTTTACGCCGGAAACGCACTTCTATTTTGACGATGAGAGGCTCTTCCCTCTGTACCGGAAACTGGAGGAAAACGGCATTCCCCTGATGATCAATTACAGCGCCCACTCCCAGATGGCGCTCCCCATTGATCTGGAATCCCCCCGCCGGCTGGACATCGTGTCCAGAGCCTTTCCCAAGCTGACCCTGATCGCCGCCCACGGCGGCTGGCCCTGGGCCAGGGAGAACATCGCGCTGGCCATGTTCCGCCCCAACATCTATTTGCTCCCCGACGCCTATGGCCTGATCGCTCCCGGCGCGGAGGACTATTGGAAGGCGGCAAAGAAGCTGGCAAAGGGGAAAATTCTCTTCGGTTCCGCCCATCCTCTGGCCCCTTCTAAGGCCGCCGCAGAATTTGTGGATCGGGAATGGGGCCTGGACGACGCGGAAAAGCAGGAGGTCTTTTACGGCGTTGCCGCCCGTATTTTAAAACTGGATGAAGCATAAGGCGAAAAA
>CAYSNK010000161.1:0-3403 GCA_964432375.1 uncultured Oscillospiraceae bacterium
ACTTCACCGACATCCGCCAGTTCAACCTGATGTTCAAGACCTTCCAGGGCGTCACCGAGGACGCGAAGAACACCGTCTATCTGCGCCCCGAGACCTGCCAGGGCATTTTTGCGGACTTCAAGCAGACCCAGCGCACCACGCGGAAAAAGCTGCCCTTCGGCGTCTGCCAGATCGGAAAGTCCTTCCGCAACGAAATCACCCCCGGCAACTTCATCTTCCGCACCCGGGAGTTCGAGCAGATGGAGCTGGAGTTCTTCTGCAAGCCCGGCACCGACCTGGAATGGTTCCAGTATTGGCGGGGCTTCTGCCACCGTTGGCTGCTGGATCTGGGACTCAGGGACGAGAACCTGCGGCTCCGGGACCACGCCCCCGAGGAGCTTTGCTTCTACTCCAAGGCGACCACCGACTTCGAGTTCCTCTACCCCTTTGGCTGGGGGGAGCTGTGGGGCATTGCCGACCGCACCGACTACGACCTGACCCAGCATCAGAACGCCTCCGGCCAGGATATGACTTATTTCGACCAGGAGACCAACGAGCATTATATTCCCTATGTGGTGGAGCCCTCCCTGGGCGCCGACCGGGTCATGCTGGCGTTCCTGGTGGACGCCTACGACGAGGAGGCCGTGGGGCAGGACAAAAAGGGAGCCGATGATATCCGGGTGGTGCTCCATCTGCATCCCGCTCTGGCGCCCTACAAGGTGGCGGTGCTCCCCCTGTCCAGGAAGCTGGCGCCCAAGGCCCAGGAGGTCTATGCCCAGCTGAGCAGGGACTTTATGTGCGACTATGACGAAACCGGCTCCATCGGCAAGCGCTATCGCCGCCAGGACGAGATCGGCACCCCTTACTGCGTCACCATCGACTTTGAAACCGTTGGCGATGAGAATACCCCGGCAGACCAAAGCGTTACCATCCGGGAGCGGGATTCCATGGAGCAGATCCGCCTGCCCATCAGCCGGCTGAGGGACTATTTCCGCGAAAAGCTGGATTACTGATCTCCCATGTATTATGTGTATATCCTGACCTGCGGGGACGGCACCCTGTACACCGGCATCACCACCGATATCCGGCGGCGGGTGGCCGCCCACAACAGCGGAAAGGGCGCAAAATACACCCGCTCCCACCTGCCTGTGCGCCTGTCTTACGCGGAAGAGCAGCCGGATCAGTCTGCGGCCCTCAAGCGGGAGTTCGCCATCAAAGCCCTCTCCCGTGCGGAGAAGCTGGCCCTGATCCGGGGCGCGGGGGAGCGGCGGGAGAGCGGAGGTTCCCTCATGTTTGAGGACGACTGAGGGATTCTCCGGCCCGGCAGCGGAAGAAAAAATAGGGCAGCGGAAAAAGGATTTTTCCGCTGCCCTATTCTCGGGAAAGCAAAACGCAGCCACGCAGCCGCGTTTTGTCGTAGCAATCAGATGAGGACCCCTTTTGGACGCCGCTCTTGCAGCATCTAGATCAACATCCCTTGCGTAGAAGTATCTTATCAAATTCCGAAATCGGTTTCAAGTGCTTTTCTTTTACAAAAAACACGCAAAAAACAGGCTGCTTTTCGTCATAAAGTCAAAATCTTCCGTTTTTGCCCTGCTTTGCGAAGGATTCTCCCCCTTTTTACAGGGAATCTCAAAATCCGTCGCCCGGGGGCGGGGGCGGGGCGCGCCGGTTGAGTCCGCCCTTCCCGAGATTCCCGGCAAAATCCGGGAAAAGGCCGCACTTTTCTCTTTACAAACGGAAACTCCTGTGATAAAATAACCTGGTGTGTGAATGCACTGCCCGATCCCTTGGTTCCGGGATATAGGCCGCGATTTTCCGGTTTTCACCCGCCCGCTGCTCAGAGATTCGGGGTATTCCGCCGTTGAAACGGCAGATTTTTTTGAAAGGTGGAACTTTCCATGATTCGTAAAGACGAAAAAACCGCAGTGATCGAGGCCAACCGCCTCCATGAAACCGACACCGGTTCTCCCGAGGTTCAGATCGCAATTCTGACCGCCCGCATCCAGCAGCTGACCGAGCATCTCAAGACCAACAAGCAGGATAACCACTCCCGCCGGGGCCTGCTGAAGATGGTAGGTAAGCGCCGCAAGATGATGCAGTATCTGTACAAAACAGACATCAACCGCTATCGTGCCTGCATTGCCAAGCTGGGCATCCGTAACACCCTGGAGAACAACTGATTCTGTCCATGCAAAGGGCGGTGTGGCTTTCGCACCGCCCTTTCAAAAAACATCAAGGCCGACGAGAGGAACCGTAGCTTTTTTAGCAGTTGAAAATGAAATCCAATCCCGGGCCATTGAATTTCATTTTCAAATGCTAAAGGGTTATTTCCTCTCGCGGTTACAAAGGAGGATTTACTATGTCTACCATTATCACGCACAAGGAGTTCCCGAACTATAAGGTTTACTCCATGGATCTGGCCGGCCGCCCCCTCTCCATCGAAGTGGGCAAGGTGGCGGAGCTGGCAAACGCCGCCGCCATGGTCAGGTACGGCGAAACCACCGTTATGGTGGCCGTAACCGCTTCTCCCCGTCCCCGGGACGGGGTGGACTTCTTCCCTCTCAGCGTTGACTTTGAGGAGAAGCTGTACGCCGTGGGCCGCATCCCCGGCTCTTTCCTGCGCAGGGAAGGCCGGCCCTCCCTGCCCGCTGTGCTGGCGGCCCGCCTGATCGACCGCCCCATGCGGCCCCTGTTCCCCGCAGACCTGCGCAACGATGTGGTTATCACCTGCACCGTTATGAGCGTGGATCGCGCCTGCTCTCCCGAGATCACCGCGATGATCGGCGCCTCCGCCATGGTTGCCATTTCCGACATTCCCTGGAACGGGCCCATCGGCTGCGTTGAGGTGGGCTATGTGGACGGCCAGATCGTCGTCAACCCCACCTCCGCCCAGAAAGCCGTCAGTCAGATGGACACCACCGTTGCCTCCACCGGCGAAAAGGTGGTCATGATCGAGTCCGGCGCCAAGGAGATCCCCGATGACATCATGTTTGAGGGCATCCAAAAGGCGCATGAGGTCAACAAGACCATTGTGGCTTTCATCAACAAAATGGTGGAGGAGATCGGCAAGCCCAAGTTCACCTATGAGCACGCGGACTTCAACGAGGAGCTGTTCGAGAAAATTGTGGCTGCCACCATGGAGGAGGCCAAGGCCGCCATGGACACCGATGACAAGAACCAGCGCGATGCCGACTGGAACCGGCTGATCGAGAAGTGGCACGAGCTGTTCCTGGACGACTATCCCGATATGGACAAGTATCTGGAAACCATCACCTACAAGTTCCAGAAGAAGATTGTCAAGGCGTGGCTGCTGGAGGGCCATCGGGTGGACGGACGCAAGAAGAACGAGATCCGCCCCCTGAGCGCCGAGGTCGGCGTGCTGCCCACGGTTCACGGCTCCGGCCTGTTCACCCGGGGCCAG
>CAYSNK010000162.1:0-3394 GCA_964432375.1 uncultured Oscillospiraceae bacterium
GTTCCCAGGGAAAAACATCGGCCAAAAACTTGACAATCCCCATGGAAACCATATAAAATAGAAAAATAAAAGATTGAAAAGAGGAACCCATCATGTCTGTTGATTATCAATGGTTTGCCGACATGGAGGCCAGAATCCCAACCGGAGAGGTCCGCACCCGGTTTGCCCCCTCCCCCACTGGCTATATGCACGTCGGCAATTTGCGCACAGCGCTTTATACCTACCTGATCGCCCGCCATGCCCGGGGCAAGTTTATCCTCCGCATTGAGGACACCGACCAGAAGCGAAAAGTGGAGGACGCCGTGGCCGTGATCAAGCGAACCATGGACGCCTGCGGCCTGGACTATGACGAGGGCCCCGATCTCGGCGGCCCCGTTGGGCCCTATGTGCAGACGGAGCGCCAGAGCATTTATCAGAGGTACGCGGAGCTTCTGATTGAGAGAGGCAAAGCCTATCGCTGCTTTTGCCCGGAGGAGCGCCTGGCCCAGCTCCACGAGGCCGACCCGAACGCCAAATATGACCGCCACTGCCTGAGCCTGTCCCGGGAGGAAATCCAGGCGAAGCTGGCCGCCGGAGAACCATACGTCATCCGCCAGAGAATCCCCGAGGGAACCACCTCCTTCACCGACGCGGTTTACGGCGAGATCACCGTGGACAATGCGGAACTGGACGATCAGGTGCTGATCAAGTCCGACGGGCTGCCCACCTATAATTTTGCAAACGTGATCGATGACCATCTGATGGGCATTACCCATGTTGTCCGGGGCAGCGAATACCTGTCCTCCGCCCCCAAATACAACCTGCTGTATGAGGCTTTTGGCTGGCAGATTCCCACCTATATCCACTGCGCCTCCGTGATGATTGCCGACCCGGAGACAAAAGCCGTCCGCAAAATGTCCAAGCGCCACGGCGATCCCTCCTACGAGGATTTGGTAAACGCCGGTTATCTGTCCTCCGCCATCGTGAACTACGTCACCCTGCTGGGCTGGTCCCCCAAGGGGGATCTGGCCGAAAAGGAATTTTTCACCATGCCCGAGCTGATCGAAGCCTTTGAGATATCCGGCATTTCCAAGTCTCCCTCCGCCTTTGACCTGGAGAAGCTGAACTACTTCAACAGCGCCTACCTGAAGGAACTGGAGCCCGCCGCCTTTGCTGCCCTGGCGGAGCCCTATCTGCGCTCTGCCATTCCGGACCCCGCCATCGACACCGGGCTGATCGCCCCCCTGGTTCAAACCCGCATCTCCTGCCTGGCGGAGATTCCGGCCATGGTGGACTTTCTCTCCGTCCTGCCGGAATACGGCGTTGAACTCTATTCCAATAAGAAGAACAAACTGACCCCCGAAACCTCGAAGGAGATCCTGACCCGGGAGCTGGCCCTTGTGGAGGCCATTTCGGACTGGAGCTACGATGGGATTCGGGACGCCCTGTACGGCCTGGCGGAGGAAATGGCGGCGGCCCAGGGGGTCAAGCTGAACAAAACGGTGGGCAAGGTCATGTGGCCGATCCGGATCGCCGTTGCCGGCAAGACCGTTACCCCCGGCGGCGCCGTTGAGATCTGCCTGATTCTCGGGCGGGAAGAGACAATCCGCCGGGTGAAGCTCGGCCTGGAAAAACTGGGGGGCTGAGCATGGCAAGGGGAAAAAAGCGCGAAAAGCGCCCGAACTATGTGGGCTCCAAGGGGGATCTGGCCAAACAGCAGGAGGAATGGAACCGCATCCATCCCAACAAGAAAAAAAAGACCGTCTATTTTGAGGACGCTCCCCTGCTGATGTTCGCGGTCCTGTTTCTCTGGTGCGTCTTTTTTGTGTTTGACTTCTACGCCTACAACAATCTGGCCCTGATGCTGCCGGTCACTGTCATCGGGCTGTGCCTGATTGCCCTGCTGCATTTGTCCGGCCCCAAGCGGTGGCTGAAGTCCCGGCGCTCCCGCCGCACCGCCTTTTATGTCCTGTTCTGCCTGATCATCGCCGCCATCACCATGCTGGTGTTTCTGTGCAGGAACGGCATCTTTATTCCAATCATTCAAACTGAATAGAGAGATGGCCTGTGGAAAAATCCACAGGCCATTGATCGGCTTTCCGGGGCAGGCGTGATTTCGGTCACGCCTGCTATTTTCCTCTTTATTCCCGCCTGAGCGCCTCAATGGGGTTCAGGTTAGAGGCTTTGACGGCGGGGATCAGGCCGAAGGCCACGCCGATCAGGGTGGAGAACGCCACGGCAACCACAATGGCGCCCACGCTGATGGCGGTAGGCGCGGAGGTGACGTTGCTGATCACCCGGGCCATGACAATCCCTGCGGCCACCCCCAGGATGCCGCCCATGCAGGTCAGCACAGCCGCCTCGGTCAGGAACTGCCAAAGGATGCGGCTCTTTTTCGCGCCGATGGCCTTTTTCAGGCCGATTTCCCTGGTGCGCTCGGTGACGGTCACCAGCATGATGTTCATAACGCCGATGCCGCCCACCAGCAGGGAGATGCCCGCGATCCAAAGAAGCTGCACATTGGTGCTGGAGGCCAGCTCCTGGAGCTGCTTGGCCTGCTCCATCACGTCCTGGCTCTGATAGGAGAAATCCGAGTCCTCCCCCACTTGCAGGGTGCTGTTGAGGATCTCAGCGGTCTTTTGGCCGGCTGTGGTCATATCGTCTGTGCTGGCGCAGCGAACCGCCACATTCTGGGGTTCGTCATACCGATAGGCGGCGGGCCACATGGCGCTGGGGAGGAAAATCGTGCCGCTGGTGGTGTCGGCATAGAGATAATAATCGTCTATGCTGTTGATGACCGGCTCATACTCGGAATCCAGGGCCACCAGGCCCACCACGGTATAGGGCTCCTGGCTGATCTCAATTTTCCGGCCGATGGGATTTTCCCCGGCGAACAGGGCGTTGGCTGCCCGCTGATCCAGCAGAACCACCTTGCGGAAGTTTTCAAAATCGCCGGATACAAAGCCCCGGCCCAGATAGACAGAATAGCCGTAGACCTCCAGATAATTTTCGTCAATGCCCCGAATGGTGCCGCTGAAGGAGGTGTTCAGATAATAGATCCCCTCGGCGTAGGTGCGCTCGGTGTACAGGCAGACGGACTCCACGGAGTCCAGATCCGCAATCTGCCGGCGGACCTCCTCACTGACCACCGGGATACCGGCGGGCAGACTTGTCCAGGACAGATCCACGGCGTAATCGCCCTGGCACAGGTTGACCTCAACCACGTTGTTGCCGGAGCCCACCAGGTTCTGCTTGATCTGTTCGTTGGTGCCCTTGATGGTGGAGACGATGGCGATGATGGAGGCAATGCCGATAATGACGCCCAGCATGGTCAGAAAGGAGCGCAGCTTATGCCCCCAGATACCCTGAAAGGATAGACGGATATTTTCAAGCATAATCCCACACCTCCTTAATA
>CAYSNK010000163.1:0-3342 GCA_964432375.1 uncultured Oscillospiraceae bacterium
TCAAAGTCCACAAAGCGCTCCACGCCGTTCAGGTCGTCATTCAGGCCGGTGGACGCCTCCAGGAACAGCGGCGCGGAAACCCGGCTCAGGTTCAGGGTCGCGCAGAGGGCGTCCGTAAACAGGCGCTTGATGGCGCCGATTGCCTGCTGGGTGTCGAAGAGCCCAAGGGCGGGGCGATAGCCCTCGGGAACATAGGATTTACTCATACTTGGAATACCTTCTTTCCGCAGCCGCCCCAAGGCGGCCGCCAATCAAGGAAGCTCCGGGATCGCCCGGTGAGAGCCGCAGCCCGGCCGCAGGCGATCAATTCAGAGATCCTCGAATGATATTATGGCACAGAACCGGGGCAAAGTAAAGTGCCGGGCCGCAGTTTTGCCCGATTTCCGCTTGCATCTCCCCGCTCCTCCGTGTATAATAGGCCCGACTGGTTTCCACACCCAGTCCAACCGCCCGGACTGTCAATCCCGGCGCTGCGCGGCCTGTTCACCGCGCTCTAAACAAAAAATGGAGGTATCCCGCTATGAACAATTCCCAAACCAAGCTGCGCAAGCTGTGCCTGGCCGCAGTGGTGGCCGCCCTGTACGCGGTGCTCACCCTGGCCCTGCCCATGCTTTCCTACGGGCCGGTTCAGATTCGCTTCTCCGAAGCCCTGACCGTCCTCCCGTTCCTCTTTCCCGAAACCGTCCCCGGCCTTGCCGTTGGCTGCTTCCTGGCAAACCTGCTGGGCTCTCCCTATGCGCTGGACATGGTCTTTGGCACGCTGGCAACCCTGGTTGCCGCGATCTGGACCAGCAAGTGCCGCCGCAGGTGGTTTGCCCCCCTGCCCCCCGTCCTCGCGAACGCGGTCATCATCGGCGCGGAAATCGCCGTCTCCTCCGCCGGCTTCGGCACCCGGGCTTTCTGGATTTCCTGGGGCTGGAACGCCGCAACGGTGGGCTTCGGTGAGCTGATTGCCTGCTATCTTCTGGGGCTGCTCCTGCTGCACTTCCTGCCCCGAATCCCGTATCTGCGCAAACTGATCCCGGAACAGCCGGCCAAGCTGCTCTGATTCAGACGGTTCGCTGCAGTGGAACAGCGGAACGAAGAAACCCATTCCCGCCCTGCCTGACAGCCAGGGCGGGAATTTTGCGTAAAATAGCCGCCCGGCTGGGGCGGTATCAAAACGGCCTGCGCAGGGCGCGGCTGCATCGAGCCGGAGGACTGCCTGAATTTTTTGTGATGTTTTTTCCGTTTTCCGGGGAGACCCCGATGAATACAGGGACGGTTTCCCGTGAAATGACTTGCGAAATTTTAACTGTAAATGGTTGCGAAATTTTCCCGGGCTTGCTATAATGAGGGCGGCGATTCGGATGCACATTTCTCTTACGGAGGTAATAATTATGAATATTCTGATTACCGGCGGCTGCGGCTACATCGGTTCCCATACCTGCCTGGAGCTGCTGAACAGCGGACATTCCATCGTTGTGGTGGATAATCTGGTAAACGCCAGCCCCAAGGCCCTGGAGCGCACCAAAGAGCTGGCCGGCAAGGACTTCCCCTTCTATGAGGCAGACGTCCGTGACCGCGCCGCGATGAACCGGATCTTTGAGGAGAATCAGATTGACGCTGCCATCCACTTCGCGGGCCTGAAGGCGGTGGGCGAGTCCGTCTCCCAGCCCCTGCGCTACTACGACAACAACCTGAACGCCACCCTCACCCTGTGCCAGGTCATGGCCGAGCATGGCTGCAAGCGGATCGTTTTCTCCTCCTCCGCCACAGTCTATTCTGCGGACAACGAGATGCCCCTGAGCGAAACCAGCAAAACCGGCGGCTGCACCAACCCCTATGGCTGGACTAAGTACATGAGCGAGATCATCCTGCGGGATGTGGCCTTTGCCGATCCGGAGTGGTCCGTGGTGCTCCTGCGGTACTTCAACCCCATCGGCGCCCATAAATCCGGCCACATCGGGGAAAACCCCAACGGCATTCCCAACAATCTGATGCCCTATGTCTCCCAGGTGGCGGTGGGCAAGCGGGAGCGGCTGACCGTTTTCGGAAACGACTACCCCACCCCCGACGGCACCTGCATCCGGGACTATATCCACGTTCTGGATCTGGCCCGGGGCCATGTGGCCGCCATCCAGTTCGCCGCAGAGCACACCGGCACTGAGGTCTTTAACCTGGGCACCGGGCGGGGCAGCTCTGTGCTGGAGCTGGTGAACACCTTCCAGCAGGTCAACGAGATCCCCGTCCCCTACGTCATTGGCGGCCGCCGTCCCGGCGACCAGCCCGTCTGCTATGCTGATCCCGCCAAGGCCAAAAATATCCTGGGTTGGGAAGCCCGGGAAACCCTGGAAACCATGTGCGCCGACACCTGGAATTGGCAGAAAAACAATCCGGACGGATATGGAGAATAAACCATGCAGAAGCCTGTCTTAGTGATTATGGCTGCCGGGATGGGCAGCCGCTACGGTGGATTAAAGCAGATCGACCCCGTTGGCCCGAACCGGGAGGTTATCATTGATTACTCCCTCTACGATGCCCGCCGCGCCGGATTTGAAACCGTGATCTTTATTATCAAGCGCGAGTTTGAGGAG
Organism: uncultured Oscillospiraceae bacterium; assembly: GCA_964432375.1. Lineage (GTDB taxonomy): Bacteria > Bacillota > Clostridia > Oscillospirales > Oscillospiraceae > JAJQBJ01. Next base: position 2,577 of record CAYSNK010000163.1, read on the forward strand.
CGTTTCCGGGCCGCCATCGGTGACCGGATCAGCAGGTATATGAACGTAAAGTACGCCTATCAGCGGCTGGACGACCTGCCCCGGGGCTATTCAGTCCCCCAGGGCCGGGTCAAGCCCTGGGGAACCGCCCATGCGGTGCTCTCCGCCCGCAGCCTGATCGACGCGCCCTTTGCCGTCATCAACGCGGACGACTATTACGGCCCGGAGGCTTTTCAGGCCATCTTTGACTATCTCTCCACCCACCGGGACGGCGAGACCTATTCCTATGCCATGGTGGGCTATCTGCTGAAAAACACCACCACCAAAAACGGCCATGTGGCCCGGGGCGTCTGCGTCACCGACGAGACCGGCAACCTGATCTCTGTCACCGAGCGCACCCGGATAGAGGAATACCCCGGCGGCATTCACTTCTCCGCCGACGACGGCAAAACCTGGACCGATCTGGACCCGGACACCCTGGTTTCCATGAATCTGTGGGGCTTCACCCAGAGCTTTCTTGCCGAGGCCCAGGCCCGCTTCACCGGGTTCCTGGATCAGACACTGGCGGAAAACCCCTTAAAGGGGGAGTATTTCCTCCCCTCTGTGGTCAGCCAGCTTCTGAGCGAGGGCAAGGCCGCCTGCAAGGTGCTGTCCAGCCGGGACAAGTGGTACGGTGTTACCTACCAGGCCGACAAGCCCGAGATCATCTCCGCCCTGGCCGCTAAGGTGGAGGAGGGGCTTTATCCCTCTCCCCTGTGGCAGTAGGAAAAGAGACAAACGAAGCGCC
>CAYSNK010000164.1:0-3339 GCA_964432375.1 uncultured Oscillospiraceae bacterium
AATCAGAGGTTCCCTAAGGAAACAAGGAAGCTCTGAACAAATCGCCCTCGCCGATTTGTTCAGAGCTTCGCAAAAAAATCCGCCCGGCTTCCAAAAGTCAGGCGGATTGGATCGCGGTTTGGCCGGGCTCAGTCGGTTACGAAAGGCAGCAGCGCGATCTGGCGGGCGCGCTTGATCGCGGTGGTCAGCTGGCGCTGGTGGATCGCGCAGGTGCCGGTGGTGCGGCGGGGCAGGATCTTGGAGCGCTCGGAAATATAGCGGCGCAGCTTTGCCGCGTCCTTGTAATCAATCTGCTCAACCTTATCAACACAGAACGCGCAAACCTTTCTGCGCTTGCGGCCGCGAGGGGCCCTTTCTCTGTCCATTGCCATGGTTCATTACCTCCTATCATTGAGATGAATACGATCTTATTTGATCTGTTTGGATCAGAACGGCAGTTCGCCGTCGTCATCAAGATCCGCAAACCCGCCGCCGGAGGGCGCAGGTTCGCTGGGTGCGGGAGCCGCAGGCGGGTTATAGGCGGAGGCGCCGGGGGCGTAGCCGCTGTAATTTCCGCCGTTGTCGGAATCACGCTTGGAGTCGCAGAAGTAGATGGAGTCCGCCACGACCTCAGTGACGGAGCGGCGATTGCCGTCCCGGTCGTTATAGCTGCGGATTTGCAGACGCCCCTCCACCAGGGCCATGCGGCCTTTGGAGAAGTAGCGGGAGACAAATTCAGCGGAATTTCTCCATGCCACGATGTTGACAAAATCCGCAGTGGGCTCCTCCGGGTTTTTGCTCTTAAAGCCCCGGTCTACCGCCAGGCGGAACGTCGCCACGGCCACGCCGTTGGGGGTGTGCCGCAGTTCAGGATCGGCTACCAGCCGTCCCTGAAGAAACACTTTGTTCAGCATTGGGTACTCCTTACTTCGCGTCTGTGCAGACGATCATGGAACGCATGACGCCGTCGGTAATCTTGAAGATACGATCCATCTCAGCGGGGAAGCTGGGGACAGAGCTGAAGGAAATCAGCACATAGTATGCCTCGGTATAGTCGTTGATGGGATAAGCCAGTCTGCGCTTGCCCCACTCGTCAACCTCGGTCAGAGTGCCGTTTGCCTCAACCAGTGCCTGGAACTTAGCCACCAGGTTTGCAGTCTCCTCCTCGCCCACGGTGGGGTCGATGAGAAACACTGCCTCGTAATTGCCGGAAATCTTTGCCATTTTGTTGCACCTCCTTATGGACATAAAACTATGGTCTCCTTGCGGAGACAAGGATTCGCCGTGTTTACACAGCACTTCTATTATACCGGATCATTTTAAAATGTCAACTATTTTATTCAGACATTCTCCAGGATCGGCGGGGGCCAGTCAAAGCGGCCCCCATTACAGGTCAAACAGCTTTTTCTTCTTTTTGCTCTCCTTGGCGGCGGGTTTCCCCTCCATCGCCGCGTCAAAGGCCCGCAGGGCCTCCTTCTGCTCCGCGTTCAGGTTCCGGGGCACCTCCACCCGGACGGTGACATACTGGTCCCCCCGGTCCTTGCTGTACACATTGGGGATTCCCTTGCCCCGCAGACGGAAGCGGGTGCCGCTCTGGGTACCGGCGGGCAGGGGATACTTCACCTTCCCGTCAATGGTGGGCACCATCAGATCGCAGCCCAGGGCAGCCTGGGCAAAGGAAACGGGAATTTCGCAGAAAACGTTGTCGCCATCCCGCTGGAAGATCTCATGGTGAAGGATCTCAACCTCCACGATCAGATCACCGGCGGGGCCGCCGTTCTTCCCCGCGTGGCCCTCGCCGTGGAGGGCGGTGGCCTGGCCGTCGTCAATGCCGCCGGGGATATTCACCTTGATGGTGCGCTGACGGCGCTCTGAACCAGTGCCCCGGCAATTCTTGCAGGGGCTGTGGATGATCCTGCCCGTACCGCCGCAGCGGGAGCAGGGCTGTGTGGTGGCCATATTGCCCAGCATTGTGCGCTGCACCTTGCGGATGGTGCCGGTGCCGTTGCAGTCCGGGCAGATTTCCGGCGCGGTGCCCGGCTCGCAGCCGGAGCCATTGCAGACCCCGCACTTCTCCGCCCGGTTGATGGTGACCTCCTTGGTGCAGCCGAAAGCCGCCTCCTCAAAGGTGAGCTTGACCTTGGTGCGGATGTTCTGACCCTTGGCGGGGCCGGTGCGCTGCTGCCGCCGGCTGCCGCCGCCAAAGGCGCTGCCGAACAGGTCGCCAAAGATATCGCCCAAATCGCCAAAGTCGCCGGAAAAACCGCCGCCGAAGCCGCCGGCCCCCGCGCCGAAATTGGGGTCTACCCCGGCAAAGCCGAACTGGTCATATTTGGCCCGCTTATCCGCATCGGACAGCACCTCGTATGCCTCATTGACTTCCTTGAACTTCGCCTCCGCCGCCTTGTCGCCGGGATTCATGTCCGGATGATACTTCTTGGCCAGCTTCCGGTAGGCTTTCTTGATCTCATCGTCAGAAGCGCCCTTGGCAACCCCCAGCACCTCATAATAATCGCGTTTTTGTTCTGCCAAATGTATTCACCTCTCTGCATGAGGATAAAGCATGGGAATGGGACGAGAAGCCCCCGCCCCATTTCCGGTTCCAAATTCTGTCAATTACTGCTTGTCGTCGTCCACGACCTCATAGTCGGCGTCGTAGTAGCCCTGGTCGTTGTTCTGACCGCCCTGGGCGCCCTGAGAGCCCTGGGCACCGGCGTTATAGCCGCCCTGGGCGCCGGCAGCCCCCTGGGGATTCTGCTGGTAAATCTTCTGGGAAACCGCATAGAACGCCTGGGTCAGCGCCTCGGTCGCGGACTTGATGGCCGCAGTGTCGCTGCCCTTCAGAGCCTCTTTCAGGGTGTTCAGGGGGCCCTCCACAGAGGCTTTCTCCTCAGCGGACAGCTTATCGCCCAGCTCGCTCAGGGTCTGCTCCGCCTGATAGACCATCTGGTCGCCCTGGTTGCGGGTGTCAACCTCATCCTTGCGCTTGGCGTCCTCCGCCGCGTACTGCTCGGCCTCCTTGACGGCCCGGTCAATGTCCTCCTTGGACAGGTTGGAGGAGGCGGTAATGGTGATCTTCTGCTCCTTGCCGGTGCCCAGATCCTTGGCGGAGACATTCACGATGCCATTGGCGTCGATGTCGAACGTGACCTCGATCTGAGGGACGCCCCGGCGGGCGGGAGCAATGCCGTCCAACTGGAAGCGGCCCAGGGTCTTGTTATAGGCGGCCATCTCACGCTCGCCCTGGAGGACATGAACCTCCACGGAGGGCTGGTTGTCTGCGGCAGTGGAGAAGATCTGGCTCTTCTTCACGGGGATGGTGGTGTTGCGCTCGATCAGCTTGGTGAACACGCCGCCCAT
>CAYSNK010000165.1:0-3328 GCA_964432375.1 uncultured Oscillospiraceae bacterium
TTGCTATATGAAGAAGATGGACGCCTTCCTCTCCACCTCCCGATATGAGGGCCAGCCCCTGAACCTGATGGAGGCTATGGCGGTGGGGCTGCCCCTTTACTGCACCAAAAATCTGGAGAAATACTGCGAGGGGCTGGAGGGCTACGAGGATCTGGTATCCGCCCTGGTTTCCGCGAAAAAGCAGGAGAAGCGCCCCGATGACCTGGCCGCGTATAACCGGAGCATCCAGGCCGGGATTCAGCGCCTTGCGGAGGGCGGAGCGTCGGAATCCTGATCCGGCGCCCCGCTTTTAAGACGATACAAAGGACCGAAGGAATGGGAACTGCTGAACGTGTGAGAAAACAAGATGGTTGGCTGCCTGGGCTGCTGGTTTTCCTGTGCGCCATCCAGCCGGTGCTGGACGTGCTGTCCTATTGGACCCAGGAAGTGAAATACGGCGGCGCCGTCACAATGGGCCTCCGGCTGCTGCTGCTGGTGGGCACCGTGGGGGCGGCGATCCGGGTTTCCCGGCGGAAGAAGATCTACTGGATCGGGCTGGGGATCTGCGCGGTGCTGTACGTTTGCCACCTTTACGCCTGCTTCCGGGCGGAGACGGTGCTGAGCCCGTCTGTTGTCTTTGAGGACTTTACAAATTATATTCGGGTGATCCAGATCCCGCTGTTTACCCTGGCTTTTTTCTCCTTTTTGCGGGCCTGTGAAACCGGCCTGGAAAAGCTGGAGCAGGGCATTTTGGCGGCGTTCTTTATCATCGCCGGGGTGGAGCTGCTGAGCCTGGCCACCGGAACCAATCCCTATACCTATCCGAACAAGGAACTGGGGCTGCTGGGCTGGTTCTACTTTGCCAATAGTCAGAGCGCCATCCTCTCTATGCTCTTTCCCCTGGCCCTGTGCGCCGCCATGAAGCGGGGAAAGGTCTGGCTTGGCTCCCTGGTCGCCCTTGTCGGCTTTGCGGAGCTATATCTGCTGGCCACCCGGCTGGCTTACCTGGCAATCTTCGCGGTGGCGGCGGGGACGGTTTTCACCTGGGCGGTCTGCCGGAAGCTAAAGCCCGCCCAGTGCGCCGTGATCCTGCTCTGCGCGGCCCTGTGCGGGATCGGACTTCCGATTTCCCCCATGAAGGAAAACCAGGCCCGGGTGGAGGCCAATGCCGCCCTCAAGCAGGAGGAAATTACCGCCCTGGTGGAGCGGGGCAAGGAGGAGTTCGGCGAGGACGGGCCCGCCTATCTGACCTACGCCTACGAGGAATACCTGGGGGGCCTGGTGGAGCGCTTCGGCCTGGAACGGGTGGCGGAGATTTACGGCAGCTCGGAAAGCGCCTCCGACCTGGCGGATGTCCGGCTGATGAAGCTGAATTACTGCCGCCTGATCCTGGCGGACTACCCGGCGGTCAGCCGTGTGTTCGGCCTGTGTTACAGCGAAATGACTTATGACGGGATAACCTATGACGTGGAAAACGATTTCCATGGCATCCTGTATCTTTACGGCTATGCGGGGCTGGCCTGTCTCTCCCTGTTTTTCCTCTTCTTCCTGGCGAAGATCGCGTGGGCGCTGGTCAGGAATCCAAAGAGAACCTTCACCGTGGAGGCGGGAGCCTGCGGGGTGGCCCTGTGCATGGGACTGGCCCACGCCTATTTTACCGCCGGGGTGCTGCGGCGGCCCAACGCCTCCTTTTACCTGTCCCTGGTGCTTGCCCTTATCTGGTATTTGATTGATGTGAAACGCGATCCCGATGCAAAGGAGAAAAATAGACATGGACTCAAAAAATAAAAGCCCGATGGACTGGGTGAAGAATCACCTGCCGCTTCTGACCCTGGTCATCTTCGTGCTGCAGCCCTTGATGGATATCCTCTCCTATTGGACCGCCCAGTTGGAGCGGGGGAACACGCTGACCCTGCTCCTGCGGTTTGGGGTGCTTGCGGTCGTGGCCCTGCTGGGCTTTTGCGTTTCCGGGCGGAAGAAAGCCTACGGGATCGCCGCCGCCGTCTGCGGGGCGCTGCTGATCGGCCACTGCGCCGTCTGCTTCTATGTGGGCTATCAGGACCCCATCGGGGATCTGACCAACTTTGTCCGCGTGGTTCAGATGCCCCTGTTCGTGTTCTGCTTTATCTCCTTTATGCGGGCCAATGACCGCTGCTATCGGGCCATGGAGACGGGGCTGATTGTCAATTTCTGGCTGATTTCCGCTTCCGTGGCCCTGGCGGTTGTCACCGGAACCGCCTACACCACCTACAGCGCCGGGCTGGGCATCCTGGGGTGGTTTTCCACCACCAACGCCCAAAGTGCGGTGATGAGCCTGCTGGCCCCCATCGTAGTGACGCTGGCGCTGCGGAACGGGAACAAGCTGCTGTTCGCCCTGACCACGGCGGCGGCCTATCTCCAGCTCTATTTCATCGGCACCCGGCTGGCATTTCTGGCCATCGCCGTCACAACGGTGGGGCTGGTCATCACCATGCTGCTGGTCAAAAAAATCTCCTGGTTCCATATTGCGGTGCTGGCGGCGGGGCTGGCGGTCTGCCTGGGCTGCATCAAGCTCTCCCCCATGTACGCCCACCAGAATGTCTACAACGACGCCATGTCCAGCAAGCAGCAGGACGCCAACACCATGCTCCAGCGGGCGGAGGACGCGCTGGAGGAAAAGGGCGAGGTGGAACAGGGCGAGGAGATCACCGAGGCCCAGCGGCGGGAAATCCTGAAAACCATTTACGAGTATTACAGCCCGGATCTGAGTGAGCGCTTCGGGACGGAAAAGGTGATGGAGAAGTATCAGTACACCTCCACCATCTCCGAACTGACGGCGGTGCGCCACAAGAAGATCGTCTACTGCCAGCTTCTGCTGGACGAGCACCCCTTTGCCTCCCGCCTGTTTGGGATGGAGCTGTCCCGGATGACCTGGAACGATAACGTATACGATGTGGAAAACGACTTTCACGGTATCTTCTTCCTCTACGGCGGGGTGGGCCTCGCCCTGATGCTGGCCTTCCTCGGCTGGTTTATCTTCCTGATTATCAGGTGCCTGATAAGAGACTTCAAAAAGTACTTCACATTGGAGGCCGCCGCCATGGGGATGGCCTTCTGCCTGGCCCTGACCTATGCCTACTGTACGGCAGGGGTGCTGCGCAGGCCCAACTCCTCCTTCTACCTGTCTGTGGTGCTGGCTATGATCTATTACCTGATTCAGATGCGCCGCTATGAGGAACCGGCGCCCGGGGAGGGGCAGGCATGAACTTCAGCGTCATTATCCCGGTTTACAATGTGAAAGACTACCTGCCCAGGTGCGTGGACTCCATCCTGGCCCAGGACTGCGCGGACTGTGAGATCATCCTGGTGG
>CAYSNK010000166.1:0-3266 GCA_964432375.1 uncultured Oscillospiraceae bacterium
GCCGGAGATGCCGCCGAAGCTCACCGCCTTGACCCTGCCGACCTCCTCAACAATTCCAGTAAACACCGTTCATCCCTCCCGTCACATCGTATTCCAACAGAATATCGCTCCCGAGAACCGTGGTTTTCGGGCCGGAGAGCCCCGCGCCTGCCCCGGGGGTCTCCACGCCCAGCCCCTCCACCGGGGTCTTGGCATCCCGGCCCCCAAACAGCTTGGGGGCGATGTAGGCGCAGACGTGGTTCACAATGCCCGCCCGGAGGGCCGCCTCGTGAATGGCTCCGCCTCCCTCCAGCAGGACGGAGTCAATTCCCGCCTGCCCCAGCCGAACCATAAGGGCCCGCAGATCCACCTGGCCGTTTTCATCGGGAACCTGCCAGACCTCCGCGCCCAGGGCCTCCAGACCGGCCTTTTTCCCGGGGTCTGCTGCGGCGCAGGCCAGGATGGTGTTGTACTCTCCGGCGGTTTTGCAGATCCGGCTGTCCGGGGGGATGCGCAGGTGGCTGTCACAGATAATCCGGGTGGGCTGGTGGCCTCCCTCAAGCCGACAATTCAGCAGGGGGTCGTCCGCCAGTACGGTGCCGATCCCCGCCAGGATGCCCGCGTAACGCCCCCGGAGGCTGTGGACGTGCTTTCTGGCCTCCTCTCCGGTGATCCATTTGGAATCTCCCGTCCGGGTGGCAATTTTCCCGTCCAGGGTCATGGCGTATTTCAGCGTCACATAGGGTCTGCCGGTGGTGATATAGTGGAAAAACACCTGGTTCAGGCCGTCGCACTCCCCCCGGAGGAAATCTTCCTCCACCCGAACCCCCCGCGCCCGCAAGAGGGCGGCCCCTTTGCCCGCCACCTTGGGATTGGGGTCCCGGGAGCCAATCACCACCCGGGCGATCTTTTTCTCAAGGAGGATCTCTGTGCAGGGGGGCGTCCTGCCGTAGTGACAGCAGGGTTCCAGCGTCACATAAATGGTGGCCCCCGCCGGGTCCTCCGTGCAGGCTGCGATGGCGTTGCGCTCCGCGTGAGGCTGGCCGCACCGCAGATGGGCGCCCTCGCCAATGATATGGCCGTCCTTGACGACCACCGCCCCCACCATGGGGTTGGGGCTGGTCCAGCCCGCGCCCTGCCCGGCCAACGTGATGGCCCGGCGCATATAGTCCTGATCGGTCATAGCTGCTCCTTTCCAAAATTGAGCGCCCTGTGGGATAGGTTCCACAGGGCGCCGGCAGAATTGGCTAAAAAAGCTCTGGAATGAGAACATTCCAGAGCGAAAAAACCAAACTGCAATCCGATTCTTCTTTCATCCAGACTATACTGTCGGCTTCGGAGTTTCACCGAATCCTGCGGATCATTGCTGACCGCTCGCGGGCTATACCGCCGGTGGGGAATTGCGCCCCGCCCTGAAGATCATGAACTTGTTAAGAATATCTTATACCTCTTTGGGGCATTTGTAAAGGGGTTTTTTCATTCGCCGGGATTTTCCTCCTTCAATAGCTCCATAAACTGCCGGTAGACCTCCGGCAGCTTCCGCTTGATGCTGATGGGGCGATACGCCTGGTTCAGGATGCCCAGGGCCGTGCTTCCGGCGGCGCAGCGGCTTCCGTCCTCCGCAAAGCGGACATCGTAATCCAACACCATCCGCACTCCGGTGAACTCCCGCAGCTTCACATAGATGAGCAGCTCGTCGTTGAACCGGGCTGACTTCATATACTTGCAGCGGACATCCAGCACCGGGAACATGATGCCGTTTTCAAATTCCAGCTTGGCGAAATCCAGGCCGTTTTTTCTCAGATAATCAATGCGCGCTTCCTCAAAGAACCGGATATAGTTGGAATGATGGACAATGGCCATCTGATCCGTTTCATAGTAGTTGATCCTGCGGCGATAGGGTTCCCGGTTCATGGCAACGCCGCCTCCCTTCCAGATCGCAAATCAATAGGCGGCCACAATGACGCTGGAATTTTGGCCGCCAAAGCCAAAGGCATTGGACATAGCGGCCCGGATGGCTGTCCTCCTTGGCTGCCTGGTGATCACGTCCACCCCCTGACATTCCGGGTCCAGCTTGGTAACGTTCAGGGTGTGGGGCAGAATCCCCTCCCGGCAGGCCATCAGGCAGGCGATCACCTCCGTAATGCCGCCGGCCCCCATCATGTGGCCGGTGGCGCCCTTGGTGGAGCTGACAGCGGGACGGCACCCGCCAAACACGCTGCGAATGGCCGACAGCTCGATCACGTCTCCCATGGGGGTGGCGGTGCCGTGGGCATTGATATAGCCAATATCCTCCGGCTTCAGGCCCGCCTGCTCCAGGGCATTTTTCATACAGCTGATGGCGCCGTGGCCATCGGGGGCGGGAGAGGTCACATGATACCCGTCTGTATTGTTGCTGGCGGCCAGCAGCACGCCGTAAATCTCGGCGCCCCGGGCCAGGGCGTGCTCCTCTGTCTCCAGCACCAGGGCGCCGCCGCCCTCCCCCATCACAAAACCGTCACGGCTGACGTCAAAGGGGCGGCTGGCCTCGGTGGGAACCTCCGCCCGGGAAAGGGCCCTGGCCATGGCCAGGCTGGAGGCCACCAGCGGGCAGAGGCTGCTCTCCGCGCCCACGGCGATGACCGCATCAGCCTCGCCTGTCTGTAATAGCATACGGCCCAGCTTGATGGCATCCGCGCCGGAGGAACAGGCTGTGCTGACGGTGTAACAGGGGCCGTTCAGATGCTTTTCAATGGCGATCTGCGCGGCGGCAATGTTGCCCAGGATCTTGGGGACAAAACGGGGGCTGATTTTGTTCCTGCCGCTGGCCGTCATCTGGGCCTGCGTCTCGGCGGTATTGACGATCCCGCTCATGGCGGTGCCCATGGCGATCCCAATGCGGCGGGTTTCCGCCTGGCAGTCCAGGCCGCTCTGCTCCAATGCCTCGTCCGCCGCGGCATAGGCGAACTGGGAGAACAGGGCCGCGTCCTTGGCCAGCCGCTTGGGCAGGCGGACAGTGGGGTCAAAGTCCGCCACCTCCGCCGCCACCTTCACCGGAACTCCCTCCGTAGAAAAGCGGGTGATCTTCCGGATTCCGCACTTGCCCGCAATCAGATTTTTCCAATATTCTTTTACACCGATGCCGATGGGCGTTACGGCGCCCATGCCGGTGATCACGATTTTCTTCATAACGCTTCCTCTTTTTCTCCGGGGATGGCCCGCAGTCCATAACGTCCCAATATTATATTCAACCTAATATATAATACTGTCCTGTCTGGGAATTGTCAAGGGAAGCTCTGAATAAATCC
>CAYSNK010000167.1:0-3213 GCA_964432375.1 uncultured Oscillospiraceae bacterium
CCTGGTCCCCCCGCCAGCAGAAGTATTTCGAGGTGTGCTCCTGCTCCAACCTGGGGGATGCCCAGGCCCGCAGGCTGGGCATTCGCTACACCGAAACCGTGGAGTACACCGATAAAAAGGGCGTCAGGAAAACAAAGACCAACAACGTCCTGGCCCACACCCTGAACAACACCTGTGTGGCGCCTCCCCGTATGCTCATCGCCTTCCTGGAGAACAACCTCCAAGCGGACGGCTCTGTGGTGATCCCGGAGGTCCTGCGCCCCTACATGGGCGGCAAGGACAAGCTGGAAATTGCCAATACCTATATCCCAAAGCAGGACTGAGGACTGCTTCAGGAAAAAAACAGAAAGGAAGTCATAAAATGAAAAAACCCGGCTGGATACAAGAGTTCAAAGCCTTTATTCTCCGCGGCAACGTGCTGGATATGGCCGTGGGCGTGGTCGTGGGCTCCGCGTTTACCGCAATCGTCACCTCCATCGTCGAGAACCTGCTGACCCCCCTGATCGGCCTGCTGATCCCCAACAGCACCTTTGCGGAATGGGCTCCCGGCGGATTCGGCATCGGCGCGGTGGTCAACGCGATCATCACCTTCCTGATCACCGCCTTTGTGGTATTCTGGATTGTGAAGGTGGTCAACCGGTTCATGGAAAAGGCCAAGAAGGAGGAATCCCCCGCTCCCGAGGCCCCCAAGGGCCCCACCACCGAGGAGCTTCTGGCCGAAATCCGCGACTTGCTGAAGGAGCAGAACAAATGAGCGACGAAATTCGCCCCAACGACACAGATAAACCGGGGACGGAGGAAGCATCCTACGTCCCCGCTTCCATCTACAAGCGGGTCTGGGCCTGGGTCGGCATAGTCTATATGGTCATTCTCGTCCTGCTGGTCACTTACTTTCTCGCCACCTGGACCTTTCTCACCGGCATCGCGGGCATCATGCTCTTCCCCGCCCTGGGGGGCTTCTGCGTGGTCAAGGCGATCCAGGCGAAGCGGATGGAGTTTGCCGCCGATAAAGTCGGGCCTGTTATATGGTCTGTCGTCTCCGGGATTCTGTGCGTCGTCTGCCTGATTTGGGGGATCGCCCAGGCTGTCACCGCGCTTTCCCTGTGAAAGGAGAGAATCCCATGTCCGAGATAGAACTCCTGCTGGCCGGGGGCCTGACGGAGCTGGGGCTCTCCCCGGAGCGGGCCCCGGTACTGGCCGAATATGAATCCCTGCTGCTGGAAAAGAACCAGGTAATGAACCTGACCGCCATTACAGACCCGGAGCAGGCTGCCCGGCTCCACTACCTGGACTCCGCCGCCCTGCTGACCCACTTTCCCATGGCCGGGAAACGGGTGCTGGACGTGGGCACCGGCGCCGGGTTCCCCGGCCTGGTGCTGAAGCTGCTGGAACCCTCCATCCGGCTTACCCTGCTGGATTCCCTGGGAAAGCGGGTGAACTGGCTCAGGGAGATCTCCACAGCCCTCGGCGCTCCGGACGTGGAGTGCATCCATGGCCGGGCGGAGGAATACGGGGCCGATCCCGGCTATCGGGAGGGGTATGACGTGGTTGTCTCCCGGGCCGTGGCGGAGCTTCGCATCCTCTGTGAGCTCTGCCTCCCCTTTGTCAGGGTGGGCGGCGTTTTCCTGGCAATGAAGTCGGTGGACTGCGGGGAGGAACTCTCCGCCGCTGGACACGGGATTCGGATGCTGGGCGGCCGGGTGACAGGCTGCGTGGATTATCCCATCCCCGGCACAGAGGTCACCCACCGGGTCGTGGTCATCGAGAAAATCAAGCCAACGTTAAAGGGTTTTCCCCGGAGATTTGCAAAAATCCGGAGCTCTCCCCTGTGAATATAACATTTATTTACTTTTTGGCCGGAGGGCCGCGTTCTACCCCTGCTGCGGGAGGTTTCAAACCTTTTTTCAAAATTGCCAAATTTTTTGTTTAGTTTCTTTCAGTTTTATGATATAATGCTGATAACTGTGAGGAGGAGCCATGGGAACAGCCATTGTCATTACGTCCGGAAAAGGCGGAACGGGAAAAACCTCCCTCACCGGCGGGGTTGGAAGCTGCCTTGCCGCGATGGGCCGCCGGGTGCTCTGCATCGACGGCGATGTGGGCCTCCGCAACCTGGATCTGATCCTCGGCATGAGTGACCGGGTTTTGATGGACTTTACCGATGTAATGGAGGGCCGCTGTTCCCTTTCAGACGCCGCCGTAGAGCATCCGAAAATCAAAAACCTGTTTCTTCTGACCGCGCCGGTTCTCACCCCGCCGGAGGACATTTCCGGCAGCGCCATGGGGGATCTGATCCGCAGCGCCAGGGAGGAGTTTGACTACGTTCTGATCGACGCACCCGCCGGGATCGGCCCGGGCTTCCGGCTGGCAATTTCCGGCGCGGATCGGGCCGTGATCGTGGCCACCTCCGATTCCTCCTCCCTCCGGGACGCCCAGCGAACCTCCGCCCTGCTGGAGGGAAAGGTTCCGGTTTCCCACCTGGTGGTCAACCGGGTCAAGCAGAAGCTGCTCCGCCGCCTGCACACCACCATTGACGACGCAATGGACTTTACCGGCCTTCCCCTCCTGGGCCTGATCCCGGAGGACGAACGGGTTTCCGTCGCCGGGAATCTGGGCGTTCCCGTCATCACCGTGGCAAACCGGGGGGCGCCCACTGCCTATCACCGCATTGCCCGGCGCCTGGAGGGGGAAGCTGTTCCCCTGGCCCATTTACGCTGAAAAACCGCCAAAGAAAAATCAGAAAGAAGGAGAGTTCCAATGACTATTGCACTGATGTCCCATGATAAGAAAAAGGAATTGATGGTTCAGTTTTGCATCGCCTATTGCGGTATTCTGTCCAAGCACAAGCTGTGTGCGACCAATACCACCGGGAAGCTGGTTGCAAAGGAAACCGGTCTCCCCATTCAGCTCTATCTCTCCCACGCCCATGGCGGAAGTCAGCAGATCGGCGCCCGGATCGCCTATAACGAAGTTGACATGGTTCTGTTTTTCAACGACCCCCAATCCACTGCCCTGGACAAGGATCTGTCTTATATCGCGAAGCTGTGCGACCAGTTCAACATCCCCATGGCCACCAATGTGGCAACTGCGGAAATGCTGATTCTCGGCCTCCAGCGGGGAGATCTGGATTGGAGGAACATCGTCCACACCTGATAGAGGAAAAACAGGTAAGAGGGATAAAAAAATTCCAAGGCCGCAGCCTTGGAATTTTTT
>CAYSNK010000168.1:0-3210 GCA_964432375.1 uncultured Oscillospiraceae bacterium
CCAATGAGAAAAGGGCGCCGCCGCGAACATATTCCAGCAGAGGGCCATAGGGAAATTCTTTAACAGTGTGCCTACCCAGATGGCGGGCAGTTGGGCCCAAGAGCTTCCGGCCAGAATCACATTAAAGAGGATAGACGCCGCCAGGCTCATGGTGGGGCACATAATCGCTACGGTGCCCGCCTGACGCATGATCCGGCAAAAATAGGGATTATCCCTGGCGGGATCACAGTGCTTGGCCGCGAACCGGGCGCCCAGGCGGTTGCCCCACAGGTTGGAAAAGAGAAAGACCAGCGCGCCCATGTACAGCGCCTCCACCAGGGCGTCCAGGAACACCCCATTCCCCATGTTGGAAAAGCCCCCTGCCAGGGTGTTGTACCCCTGCTTGATGGCCACATTGTAAACCTCCATGCCATAGGCCATGGCATAGGACATGATGACGCCAAAAATGACGCCCTGCGCTTTTGTTTTCGGCATACGAATAACCTCCATAAAAAATAAGCGGGCAACGTCCGCACCGGACATCGCTCGCTTTGCTCTGAGACAACCCTTGTTGTCTGCTACACGCAAGTCTTTTTTACCACAATTCCCCCAAAATGTCAAGCAAAAGGCCCGTCCGTTTTTTCAGCAGACGGGCCTTATTGCTGTTCCTTGTTGGGCTCTATCATCGTGGTTACCTCGCTTTCTTTCGATTTACAGCTTCGCCTATCGCCGTTCCTCTCCGACTTGGCTCCCCTGTATCCCTCTCTTTTTTCTGGTTATAAAATACCATACTCCGGCGGCTCTGTCAATATTTTAGAACGATATTAGCAATTTAATAACAGGTCGTCATATTTTCTTATATGGGAACGGTTTCTTTTGTTTGCCATTTTCCCCTCTTTGGGGTATACTGAAAAAAACGGAAGCTCTGAATCAATCGGAGAGCGATTTGCGAGAGATGATCCGTCAGAAAAGGCGAGAGAACGCAGGAGCCCTTCCTGCATTTCCGGTTTGAGCATCGCATTTCCGAGGTCAAGTATCCGCAAAGCGCCGAGAACGCGTTTATTCAGGAACTCCTTAAGAGAAAAGAGGCACAGCCATGGCACAGAAGCAGAAAAAACCCGCCCAATCAGGCAAAAACAGCAGCCCCGTCCGCCGTCCCGCAAAGTCAAAAGGCAAGCCCGCCGCCCGGAAAGCGGCCAAAGCAGAAAAAGCGGAAGCCCCCGCTCCCGCCGGAAAAGGATTCCCGATCGACTGGTTTTTCTTCCATCCGGAGGACTATTCCGTCCGCCAGCTCCGGGAGGCCCTCTCCGCCTTCCCCGGCCTGGATATTGAAATCTGGCCGGAGCTGGGCGTTTTGGAGGCCGCCTTCCCCGGCGAAACCTTTGTGGACTTCGAGCCGGTGGGGGAGCTTCCCCCGGAGCCGGAACTGCAAGCCTTCCTGACGGCCCACCCCTGCAAGTCCGCCTACTATGTCTCTGTGGAGCCGGCCTGCCGGGAGGCGGAACTGGCCTTTCTGCGGGAGGCCGCCGCCCGGACCGGGGGCATCTTCGCAGCGGATACAGACGGGCTGTCCCCCGCCTTCGGGATCTGATTGCAAACGGCCCGCCGAACTGTCGGGGGCCGTTCTGTCACGCCTCAAAGCCCATACATCCTACATAATAGGCGCCAAAGGTCTTGTCCCCGGAAAGCTCCAGATAGCGGCAGCCCGCCGCCACCCTGTCCAGCTCCCTCCGGGCCTCGCTGCTGAGCAGCCAGTCCACTGCCCCCCGTCCGGCGCTGTTGCCCATGCTCTCGATCCTGGTCAGCATTGAGGGGGGCAGCAGCCCCAGCCTGCACGCGGATTCCCGGTTCAGAAAACTGCCAAAGCCCCCTGCCAGATAGACTTTTCCGATGTCATCCTCCCCAAGGCCGGTTTCTTTCAGCAGGGTCTGGATGCCCGCAGCCACCGCTGCCTTGGCCAGTTGGAGTTTCCGCACATCCCTAGCCGTGAACCGCACCGTTTTCTCCGGGTTCAGCCAAAGGCAGACGCCGTCCTCATCCCGGCCCAGCCCGGTCAGCCGGAGATCCCCCTCGTATTCCTCCGCCGGGCAGAAGTAGCCGGACTCGTCCACCGCCCCTGCCTCCAGCAGCAGGGCCAGCAGATCCAGCAGTCCGGAGCCGCAGAGGGAGACGGCCGCCCGATTGCCCACAGTGGAATAGCGCAGGGCGCCGCCCTCCGCCCAGACCCGGTGAATGGCCCCCGGGCCCGCTGTGCTGCCGCAGGCGATCTCGCCGCCCTCGAAGGCGGGGCCGGCGGCCACGGCGCAGGTGACAAAGCCATCCCGATTGCCCACAGCCATCTCGCCGTTGGTGCCCAAATCCAGAAAGAGGCAGGGCCTTGCCTCCCGATAGATCCCGCAGGACAGCAGCCCCGCCGTAATATCGCCCCCCACATATCCGGCCACGCAGGGCGCCAGGTAGACCTGGGCGCCCTCCCCGGCGGTCAGGCCAAATTCCCTTGCCGGGGCCGCCGTTCCAAAGAGGCTGACGGGGGTAAAGGGGGCCGTTCCGATGGAGGTGGGATCAAGCCCGGCGAACAGATGCTCCATCACCGTGTTTCCCGCAACGGAAAGGCAGGTCACTTCCTCGGGCATCCGGCCCGCCTTCCGGCAGGCCCGCTCCAGGAAGCTCTGGATCTGTCCCCGGATCAGCCCGGACTGCTCCGCCAGCCCCGTGGAGGTCCGGCAGGCTTGAATCCGGGAGAGCACATCCGCGCCAAAGGCCCTCTGGCTGTTTTCGCCGCTGGCCACAGCAAGCTGCCTGCCTGTTTCCAGGTCAAGCAGATACAGCACCACCGTTGTCGTGCCAATATCCACCGCCGCGCCCAGCCCTGTTCCGGGGGTCAGCGGGAACCGGATTCCCCTGGCAGCCTGGGCCACCGTCACGTTCTGCCGGGTTTCCGGCAGGCTCACCCGGATATCCCCTTGAATCCGGGTCCGGCAGGCCAGCGCCGGCCTCCCGTTCACCTGAACGTGGCACTTTCCGCAGCGGCCCATGCCGCCGCAAACCATGGGGACAGCCATTCCCTCCCGGCGCAGCAGCTCCGACAGCAGGGTGCCGCGTTCCGCCTGAAGCGGATGAATCTCTCCGTTTTGTTCCACCTTGACGGTGCAAAGCATGGCATATCCCTCCGTTCAGAAAGGGAGCCTCTGAATCAGAGGCTCCTGAGCTTGTCGAAGAACTCGACAAGCT
>CAYSNK010000169.1:0-3204 GCA_964432375.1 uncultured Oscillospiraceae bacterium
GATTTTTCGTCAGAAAAAGGCGCGAAAACGCAGGAATACTTTGTGTATTTCCAGTTTGAGGGCGTATTTCCGGCGGAAAAGAGCCGCCGCCCGGCCGCAGACGATTAAATCAGAGTTTCCATAGGTTACACCTGCCAGCCGGAGAGGTATTCCTCCTGCTCCGGGGTCAGCCTGTCTATGGCAAGGCCCATGGCGGAGAGCTTATAGCGGCCGATCTCATCGTCGATGGAATCGGGCACCGGGTAGACCTTCGTCTCCAGGCTGCCTCTGTTTTTGACCAGCCAGTTCAGGCTCAGGGCTTGGACGGCGAAGGACATATCCATGATTTCGGCGGGGTGGCCCATGCCGCAGGCCAGATTCACCAGGCGCCCCTCCCCCAGCACGTTCAGGGTGCGGCCATCGGGCAGGGTGTAGCCGATGATGTTGCTGCGGCGCTCCCGGGCCCTGACAGCCATTTTGCGGAGCGAGGCCACATCCACCTCGCAGTCAAAGTGTCCGGCGTTGCAGAGGATGGCATTGTCCTTCATCACCGCAAAATGGCGGGGGACGATTACGTCCTTACAACCCGTGACGGTGACGAAGATATCGCCGTACCTGGCGGCCTCGTCCATGGGCATGATGCGGAAGCCGTCCATCGTGGCGTCCAGGGCCTTAAAGGGGTCTACCTCGGTGACGATCACGTTGGCCCCCATGCCCTTGGCCCGCATTGCGGTGCCCTTGCCGCACCAGCCATAGCCCGCCACCACCACGGTCTTGCCCGCCACCACAAGGTTGGTGGTGTCCATAATGGCGGTCCAGACGGACTGGCCGGTGCCGTACTTGTTGTCGTAGTAATGCTTCGCCTTGGCGTCGTTGACCGCCATCATGGGGCAGGGGAGCACCCCCGCCCGCTCCCGGGCTTTCAGGCGGTGGATGCCGGTGGTGGTTTCCTCGCAGCCGCCGATCAGCTGATCGCCGTACTCCCTGCACCGGCCCCCCAGCAGGTGGATCAGATCCCCGCCGTCGTCCACGATCAGGTGGGGGTGGCAGGCCAGCGCCGCGGCCAGCAGATCCTCATACTCCCGGGGGGAGACGCCGTAGACGCCGAATGTCTCCACCCCCATCTCGGCAATGGCGGCAGCCACATCATCCTGGGTGGAGAGGGGGTTGCAGCCGGTCAGATAGACCTCCGCGCCGCCCTTGGCCAGCACCAGGCCCAGGTTCGCGGTCTTGGCCTCCAGATGGACGGAAACGGCAATGCGCAGCCCCGCAAAGGGCTTTTCCCTTTCAAACTGCGCCTCGATCCCGGAGAGGGCGGGCATAAAGGAGCGCACCCACTCGATCTTTTTCCGGCCGGAGGGGGCCAGGGAGGGGTCCTTGATGATACTCATACGGAAAACATCCTTTCGTGGAGATGCTGTTTTGCTTCAGACAGCTTATTATAGCACGTTTGTGCCGGATTTCCTATCCCGGTTTTCGCCCGATTCCGTAAAAATCCCGGTTTTCGGGCCATTTGCGGTTCAAAAACCTGTATGCGGCTTGCATTTAGGAGGAAATAGCCGTATAATATCGGCTTAGAGAGGCTCTGAACAAAGCGGAGCTTTCGCAGGAAATGCGTCACCGGCGCTTTGCGGATATTTGACCCCGGAAATGCGCTTGCTCAATCGTTCCCCAATGTGCGGAACAATAGAATGAACAGAATGGAAAGGTGTGGTACCGTGGGTAGAAAGATAGGATGGTTTATTGGAAAAATCGTGACGGCCATCTGCGCGATCATCGCGGAAATTTTTATGTATTTGCTGGCAACGACCAAGCTGATCCCCATGAAGCTGATGATTGCAGGCGGCGTGATTTTGGGAATTATGGTGATCTTAATTGCCGTTCTTACCTGGAATGTCAAAGGCAAAGGGCGTTATGCCGCCGGGATGGTCGTGGCGCTTGTCTTTATCGCCGTCCTGGGCATCGGCTGCCGCTATGTGGTGAAAACCAACGACACCGCCGGGAAAGTGACCTCCGCCCGGACAGAGACGACTGAAGTGGGGATTTATGTCCGCGTGGATGACACCAACGAGTTTTCCGACGTGGCGGCAGAGTACACCTACGGGATTCTCAGCGAGCTGGATCGGGAGAACACCGAGGAAGCGCTGGCCCAACTGAACAGGGAGCTGGGCACCTCTGTGGAAACGGCGGAATATGATTCCCTGACAGAGCTGGTGGATGGGCTCCTGTCCGGCGAGACGGACGCGATCCTGCTGAACAAGGCGTTTATTGATGTGCTGGAGGAGATCGAGGGCTATGAGAACCTGATGTCCCTCATCCGGGAGGTCACCCTTCTGATGGTGGAGAAGGAGATCCCGGCGGAGCTGGAGGGCACCATTGATTCGGACAACGCCGCTGCCGCCGTCAACGGAACCTGCTTTACCGTCTATATGAGCGGCATTGATACCTATGGCGCCTTGTCCACCAAGAGCCGCAGCGATGTGAATATCATTGCCACGGTGAATACGGAGACCCATCAGATCCTGCTGGTATCCACGCCCCGGGACTACTTTGTGCCCCTGTCCATCTCCAACGGCAAGGAGGATAAGCTGACCCACGCGGGGATTTACGGAATCCAGGTCAGCATGGATACCCTGGAGATGCTCTATGACACCACCATCGACTACTATTTCCGCGTCAACTTCTCCGGCTTTGAGGCGATCATCGACGCCCTGGGGGGCATTACCATTGATTCCGACGTCGCCTTTACCTCCTCCATCGGCAGCCACTATGAGTTTGTAGTGGGGGAGAACTATGTGGACGGCAAGAAAGCCCTGGCCTTTGCCCGGGAGCGCTATTCCTTTGCGGACGGCGACAACCAGCGGGGCCGGGATCAGATGGCGGTGATCAAGGGCGTTGTCAACAAGATCCTGTCGCCCGAAATGCTGCTGAACTACACCTCTATCCTGGACGCTGTGGAGGGCAACTTTGAAACCAGTATGTCTTATGACCTGATCAGCACCCTGGTGCGCAACCAGTTGGACGAGGGCGGCGCCTGGGAGGTTCTGACTTACAGCGCCACCGGCGAGAACGGCTCCGCCATCCCTTACTCCATGAGCCAGCGGGCCTATGTGATGATCCCCAATATGGAGTCCGTAGAGATCGCGAAGGAACTGATGGAATCCGTCCGCAGCGGCGAAGTGATTACCCAGCCGGAGCAGTAAGACAAAAAACGCAAAATTTTTT
>CAYSNK010000170.1:0-3197 GCA_964432375.1 uncultured Oscillospiraceae bacterium
TTAGATCTTCAAAAGTACCTTTTTCTACGGTCTGATTCCCGGCATGACTTAGGTCATGCCGGGAATTTCGTTTTCAGCAATCTCTTACTTCTTCAGGTTGAAGAACGCCTTCAGGCCGGGATACTGGGCAACCTCGCCCAGTTCTTCCTCAATGCGCAGCAGTTGATTGTACTTGGCAACGCGGTCGGTGCGGCTGGGCGCACCGGTCTTGATCTGGCCCGCGTTCAGGGCCACGGCCAGATCCGCAATGGTGGTGTCCTCCGTCTCGCCGGAGCGGTGGGAGACAATGGCGGTGTAGCCGGCCCGGTTCGCCATCTGGATGGCGTCCAGCGTCTCGGTCAGGGAGCCGATCTGGTTCACCTTGATCAGGATGGCATTGGCAACCTTCTTCTCAATGCCGGTGGCAAGGCGGGTGGTGTTGGTGACGAACAGGTCATCGCCCACTAGTTGGACGCGATCCCCGATGGCGTCCGTCAGCAGCTTCCAGCCTTCCCAGTCGTTTTCGCCCATGCCGTCCTCCAGGGAGATGATGGGGTACTTGCCCACGAAGTCGGTCCACATGGCCACCATTTCTTCCTTGGTCATGGTCTTTCCGGCCTTGGGCAGGTCATAGCAGCCGGTCTCCTCGTTGTACCACTCGGAAACAGCGGCATCCATTGCGATGCAGAAGTCCTTGCCGGGCACAAAGCCGGCGGACTCAATGGCCTGAACGATGGCTTTCAGCGCGTCCTCGTCATGGGCCAGGTTGGGGGCATAGCCGCCCTCGTCGCCCACACCGGCGGCGGGGGTGCCGTTCTTCTTCAGGACGGTCTTTAAAGCGTGGAACACCTGGGCGCACCAGCGCAGAGCCTCCCGGAAGGAGGGGGCGCCCACAGGCATAATCATAAACTCCTGAATGTCAACGTTGTTGGTGGCATGAGCGCCGCCGTTCAGAATGTTCATCATGGGGACAGGCAGCGTCTTGGCATTGACGCCGCCGATATACTGGTACAGGGGCAGCCCCAGGGCGGCGGCGGCGGCCCGGGCGCTGGCCAGAGAAGCCCCCAGGATGGCGTTGGCGCCGAAGTTGGTCTTGTTGGGGGTGCCGTCAGCGGCGATCAGGGCCTTGTCGATGGCGGTCTGATCCAGCGCGTTCATGCCGACCAGGATCTCCGCGATTTCCTTGTTGACATGGGCCACGGCGGTAAGGACCCCCTTGCCGTCATAGCGATCCTTGTCGCCGTCCCGCAGCTCGCAGGCTTCATAGATGCCGGTGGATGCGCCGGAGGGGACGATTGCGCGGCCTACGGTGCCGTCCTCCAGATAGACCTCCACCTCAACTGTGGGATTGCCGCGGCTGTCCATCACTTCGCGGCCCAGGACGTCAATAATCTCAATGATCTGCTTCATAGTTCATTCTCCTTTTCCTTTCCAAAGACACGCTGCACGTTTTCAGCAAAAACATCCGGATGAAAACGTTTGCATTTTGTGATTCGGAAATGATTATCGTTCAAACTCTTCCAATACGGAGTATACGACAGAACGGCCCGGTTGTCAATGAAAAAAAACGTGCGGAACCGGGGAAGCTCGATGGAACCCTTTCCTCATTGCACATATTTTTTCCCGTAAGACCGGGGAACGGTGGAAAAAACGGAGGCCGTATGCTAAAATGGAGCCATACAAAAGACGGGCGGTGAGAGGATGAAGGAGGAACTCCTGTTTGGCGGCGCGCTCCGTCTGCGCCAGCGGGAGGGGGTATTTCCCCTTTCCATGGACACCATGGCCCTGGGGGATTTCGCCTCCCTCCGCCCCGGGAACCGGGTGTGGGATCTGGGCTGCGGCTCCGGCGCGCTGGGGCTGCTGCTCTTTGGCCGGGAACCTGCCATCACATACACGGGAATCGACTGTGCTGAAGGGGCGTGTGCCCTGGCCAAGGAAAACCTGGCGGCAAACCACCTGGCGGGAGACATTCAAACGGGAACCATTGAGGCGTTGTGGGAGTTAGGGCCCAGAAACGCCGCGGATCTGGTGATTTCTAACCCGCCCTATTTCCGGAAGGGAAAGGCCGGGACCCCGGCCAGAACCGGCTGCGGCCTGGAGGCGGTGTGCGGGGCGGCAGGGCGCCTGCTGAAAACCGGGGGCCGGTTTGCGCTCTGCTATCCCGCCCGGGATCTGGCGGAGGTGTTTGCTGCCCTGCGGAATGTGGGGGTTGAACCGAAACGCCTGCGGCTGGCGGCCCACACCGTCCGGGCCGCGCCCAAGCTGGCCCTGGTGGAGGGCGTCCGCCAGGGGAAACCGGGCCTGACCCTGCTGCCGAATCTGATTTGGTACAGGGCGGACGGGACGCCCACGGCGGAATACCGCCGCATTTATCACGAAACAGAAAAAATCCCCGGCGGGGATTGACAGGAGGAGATCGACATGGCCGGAACGCTTTATCTGGTTCCCACCCCCATTGGCAATCTGAAGGACCTTTCTCAGCGCGTGATCGATACGCTCAAGGAGGTGGATTTTATCGCCGCAGAGGATACCCGGGTATCCATTAAGATTTTGAACCACCTGGGCATGAAAAAGCCCATGGTCAGCTATTACCGCCATAATACGGAAACCAGCGGCCCGGAGATCCTGGCCCGCCTGCAAGGGGGCGAAAGCTGCGGCCTGGTGACGGATGCTGGCACCCCGGCCATCAGTGACCCGGGCGAAGAACTTGTGGCCATGTGCGCGGAGGCGGAGGTGCCGGTGGTCGCCATCCCCGGCCCCTGCGCCCTGGTGACAGCCCTGGCAGTTTCCGGCTTGCCCACC
Source organism: uncultured Oscillospiraceae bacterium (assembly GCA_964432375.1). Lineage (GTDB taxonomy): Bacteria > Bacillota > Clostridia > Oscillospirales > Oscillospiraceae > JAJQBJ01. The sequence goes on from CAYSNK010000170.1 coordinate 2,782, forward strand.
GGCCGGTTTACCTTTGAGGGCTTCCTGCCTATGAACAGGAAGAACCGGCGGGCCCACCTGGATTCCCTGCGGGGAGAAACGCGCACCATGATCCTCTATGAGGCGCCCCATAAGCTGACCGCCACGCTGAACGACCTGGCAGAGGTGTTCGGGGCGGAGCGGCGGATTGCCCTGTGCCGGGAACTGACCAAGCTCCATGAGGAGGTGCGCCGCACCACCATCGGGCAGGCGGCGGAATATTACCGGGAAAACACGCCGAAGGGGGAGTTTGTCCTGGTCGTGGAGGGAGGCCGGCCAGGGCCGGCGCCGACCGCCGCCCTGGAGGATGGGGTTGCGGCAGTGGCGGCCCTCCGGGCGGAAACCGGCTGCTCCCTGAAGGAGGCGGCCAGACAGGTGGCCAAGGAGCTGGGGCTCAG
>CAYSNK010000171.1:0-3129 GCA_964432375.1 uncultured Oscillospiraceae bacterium
AAACCACCAGGATGGGGATCAGCAGCTTCAGGGTTTTGAGCTTTTCCACAAAGGGGATCTTCTCAGAGGAGGGGTCCGGCACAGTGCCCTTTTTCACGAAGCCGTACAGCCGGACGAAGATGCACAGGAGGAGAATCAGGATGATGCCGGGGACGATGCCGCTCATCAGGCCGGTGCCCAGGGACATATTCACCGTCTTGCCCGCGTAGGTGCAGGCGGGGGCCACCAGGCAGATGGTCAGGATGGCCTGGGAGGGCGGGATCAGCGAGGCCAGAGAGCCGGAGGAGCAGAGCACGCCCAGGGACAGGGTGTCGTTATAGCCCTCCTTTTTCAGAGAGGGGGAGGCCAGCCGGGAGAAGATGATGGTGCCCGCAGAGGAGTTCGCTGCGCAGGCGCCGTAAATGCCGTTGGCAATGATTACGGTAAACAGGGTGCCGCCCTTGATCCGGCCCAGCCAGGTATGGATGGCGTCGAAAGCCTGCTCCGCGATCCCCGTTACCCCCGCCAGGGTTCCCAAAAGGATAAACAGGGGAAGCACGGCAAACTCGTAGGACGCGCTGGTGGTAAAGAACGTATTGCCGAACTGGGCGCCCAGGATCGCGAAGTTCCAATCCTTCAGCCACAGGAAGCCGAAGCCGGAGGTCAGGAACATGGCGATTGCGATGGGGAAGCCATGAAACACCAGAACCAGCATCAGCAGGAAACAAATAATACCGATCAATGCGCTGTTCATGCGTGATCCTCCTTTTCTGCCGGGGCCGCTCCGTCTGCGGCCCTGATTTCCGCGTTGACCTCCTCGGGGTCAACCGCTTCCTGGGCGGGCTTTTTCCCGAAGCACACCCGGATAAAGGCCCAGAAGCAGGAGAAGGACAACATTCCCATGCCCACGAAATAGACCAGGCCAAAGGGCCACTGAGGGAACGAGGTTGCCAGCGTGTCGTTGATCCGGGCGTTGTTGGCGATCTGACCGACAAAGACCTTTGCGTAGCCAAGATAGGAGATGTACCCGATCACAACGCCGCCGGCCAGATAAGCGACCATACTGAGGATCTTCTGCACGATTTTCGGGTAATGGCGGGTCAGCAGGTCAATGCCGCTGTGCCCCCGCTCCAGGGTGATGTAGGCGGTGCAGAGATACACCACGCAGACATTCATGTACTTGATCCAGTTTACGGTGTCGGAGATGCCGGAAACCGGAACGCCCAGCTTGTGCAGCTTTTCGAGTACCACATTGATGACGGCGATCATCATCGTGGCAAAGAGGAAAAACGTCGCCGCATAGGAGATGTAGCGCAGGATCTTATAGACCACGCCGTCTACCTTGTCGAATATTGACTGATTCTTCATCCGCAATTCCACCTTTCCATATTCTCACCATTACCAGCCCAGGCACATGGCGGCATCAAAGCCGGCGCGAATCGCTTTCTGCACATTGCCAACCTTTACGCAGTCGCCAAAGGCCCGGAACGTCTGGGCGCAGTCCCGGAAGGACTCCGCCTCTGCCCGGGTGGGCTTCATTCCCATGGCCAGGATCACGGTATCCGCAGGGATAAAGTGCTCCGCTCCCTCCTTGTCCCGATAGGAAACGCCCTCCGGGGTAATGCCGGTGCAGGTGCCGCCGGTGATGGCCGCCTTGCAGTGATCCCCCACCTGGCCCCGGAGTTCCTCCTGATAGGTTCGGGTGGCGTCGGGGCAAAGGCTGTCCTTCATCTCCAGGATGGTGACCTCATGGCCCTTGGAGCCATAGTGGACGCCGGTTTCACAGCCCACCTGTCCGCCGCCGATGACCACCACCCGCTTGCCCACGGGCTTGCCGGAGAAGAAGGACTCCCCGGCGGTCATAACCGTTTCCCCGTGAATGCCGGGAATGGAGTTGGGAACCAGGGGAGTGGCGCCGGTGGCGGCCAGGACAGCGTCAAACCCCATGGGCGCCAGCATCTCGGGCGTGGCGGTGACGCCGGTGCAGACCCGGATGTTGGGGTCGTTCTGGACGTGGCGGATCAGGTACTTCTCAAACTTCAGCAGGTCATACTTGAAGGACATAAAGGCGGCGTCCTTCAGTTGGCCGCCCAAAGTGGGTTCCTTTTCAAAAATCGTGACCTTGTGGCCCCGGCCGGAGGCTTCGATGGCGGCCTTCATACCGGCGGGGCCGCCGCCGATGATGGCCACGTTCTGCTTCTCCCAGGTCTTGGGGATCATCAGATCGGTATAGTCCTCCCGGCCCGCGCAGGGGTTCACAGAGCAGACATACTGATGGGTCAGCTTAAACTCGTCCAGGCAGCGGAAGCACTTGATGCAGGGCACAATATCGCCGGGCCGCCCCTGCTTTGCCTTGCGCACCACCTGGGGGTCGGCAATCAGGCCCCGGGCCATGGCGATGATGTCCGCCTTCCCGGCGGCCAGGGCGTCATCAATATCCTGGGGGTCCTGGAAGGCGCCCAGGCCCAGGACGGGGATATGAATATCGGGGCAGTTCTTGACCGCCTCTGCCAGATAGATGTTGCAGGCGGGGGGCAGGAAGCCGGAGGGATGGGTAATGGCGCGGAGCCGGGGCTCGCGGACGACGCCGGCGGAGATATGGGCAATGTCGATCTTATCCTGGATCAGCTTGAAGAACTCGATGCACTCGTCAATCTCAAAGCCGCCGGGCACCCGCTCGGAGCCGGAAATCCGGTATTCGATCAGCAGGTCGCGTCCGACCCGTTGGCGGATGCGGTCCAGCACCATCATGGGGAAACGGGCCCGGTTCTCGATGGAGCCGCCGTATTCATCCTTCCGGTGATTGGAGCGGGGAGAGAGGAACTCCTGGAGCAGGGTTCCGTGGCCGCCGTGGATCAAAAGGGTGTCAAAGCCGCAGAACTTGATGCACTCGGCCAGATCCGCATAGCGCTCCGCCAGCTTTTCCATCTCCTCCTCGGGCATTTCCCGAAAATGCAGCCCATCGGACTGGCGGACGAAATCGTCCACCCCGTAGATCACGCCCTTTTTGGCCTCCTCGGTGTATTCGCCCTCCCCGCCGAAGTGGATCAGCTCATAGGAGGCTTTGCAGTCATAGAAATGGATCGCGTCGGTAAAGTGGATGAAATTTCTCCAGCCGGTGGGGTCCTCAATGTCAAAGTTGGAGTGGAT
>CAYSNK010000172.1:0-3110 GCA_964432375.1 uncultured Oscillospiraceae bacterium
TGAACAAATGCTCCATCGGCCCCTTTGCGGCTATTTGACCCCGGAAAGGCGCTGCCCAAACTTGAAATCCATCAGACATTCCCGGTTTTTCGCGCCTGTTCTGACGGGAAATCTCCCGCATACCGCTCTCGCCGAGTTGTTCAGAGCTTTCCGAGAAATCTTCGGCGATTCCCCGGCGTGACCGTTGACATTCCAAAGGCGAACGATTAAAATATTCCTGTATATCAGGAACCACTGAATCAATCGCCTGCGGCTGGACGGCCAGCTCTTGCCGGTTGAAATTAATATTGAACTTGAAGGAAGTATTGATTCGCTATGATGACTTTGGAGGATTTCAAAGCGGCCCGCAATGTGCTCAAGGGGGTCATCAACAACACGCATCTGATTTATTCCCACGCCCTGTCCAGGGCCACCGGCAATTTTGTTTATCTGAAGCCGGAAAATATGCAGGTAACAGGCGCCTATAAGATCCGGGGCGCTTACTATAAAATCAGCACGCTGAGCGAGGCACAGAAAGCCGCCGGCCTGATCACCGCCTCCGCAGGCAACCATGCCCAGGGCGTGGCCTATGCCGCTCAAAAGGCCGGGGTTCCCGCCACCATCTGTATGCCCACCACCACCCCGCTGGTGAAAGTGAACAACACCAAGGACTACGGCGCCGAGATCCTGCTGCATGGCGCCTCCTTTGACGATGCGGCGGCTTTGGCCGAAAAGCTCAGCCAGGAGCGGGGCCTGACTTATGTCCACCCCTTTAACGACCTGACCGTCGCAACCGGCCAGGGCACCATTGCCTATGAGATTTTTTCCGATCTGCCCGATGTGGACATCATTCTGGTCCCCGTCGGCGGCGGCGGGCTGGCCTCCGGTGTTTCCACCCTCTCCAAGCTGCTCAATCCCAATGTGAAGGTGATCGGCGTGGAGCCCGTTGGCGCCGCCTCCATGAAAGCCTGCCTGGAGGCCGGGCACATTGTCTCCCTGCCCACGGTAGACACCATCGCAGACGGTGTAGCCGTAAAGACCCCCGGCGATCAGGTGTTCCCCTACATTCAGAAAAACATGGACGGCATCCTCACCATTGAGGACGGGGAACTGGTAAACGCTTTTCTGGACATGACGGAGAAGCATAAAATGATTGTGGAAAACGCGGGCCTTTTGACCATCGCCGCCCTGAACCACCTGGACTGCAAGAACCAGAATGTGGTTTCCGTGCTCTCCGGCGGCAACATGGATGTCATCACCATGTCCTCCCTGATCCAGCACGGCCTGATCAACCGGGGCCGCATCTTCACGTTCTCCGTGGAACTGCCGGATCGCCCCGGCGAGCTGGTCAGCGTGGCCCAGATCATTGCCGGGCAGAAGGGCAACGTCATCAAGCTGGAGCACAACCAGTTTGTCTCCATCAACCGGCAGAGCGCCGTGGAACTTCGGGTCACGCTGGAAGCCTTTGGCCACAGCCACAAGCAGGCGATCCTGCAAGCCCTCCGGGATAAGGGCTACGATGCCCGGGAGGTTATGACCGCCGACTTTTATAATTGATAGATTTCTGAATCGTGAAAATAAATTCATGCCCGGCGAACCGTTCCGGCCCGCCGGGCTATCTCAAACGGCCCTCTGCAGGCCGCCGTCTGTTCAGGGAATCTGGGACAGGAGCAGATTTCCGTGACCCTGCAGAAGCGCCGTGACCCATACTATGCCGCCTGCCGTCCGCCGTGACAGAAGGCGGTCAAACCGCCATTTATTAAGGAGATTCCAATGATTCAAATTGCACCCTCCCTTCTTTCCGCAGATCTGGCCAACCTCTCCGCTGAAATCAAGCGGGCCAGCTCCGCCGATCTGATTCACTTCGACGTGATGGACGGCTCCTTCGTTCCCAATATCACCTACGGGATCCCCGTCCTGGAATCCATCCGCAGGTGTACCGGGATGCCCTTGGACGTACACCTGATGATTGATGATCCCCACCGCTACATCGACCGGTTTTCCAAGGCCGGAGCGGACATCATTTCCGTCCACCTGGAGGCCGCCGGCCCCAGGTATATTCAGCAGGCCCTGGACGCCATGGGCGCCAACGGGGTAAAGAAGGCCATTGCGCTGCGTCCCATCACCTCCCCCCGGGCTGTCCTTCCCTACATCGAAGAGGTGGATATGATCCTGGTGATGACGGTGGAGCCCGGCTTTGGCGGCCAGTCCTTTCTGGATAGCCAGCTGGAAACCATCCGGGAGGTGCGGGGGTATATCAACCGGTACAATCCCGCCTGCGATTTAGAGGTGGACGGGGGAATCAGCGCCAAAACCGTTCAGCGCACCGTTGCCGCAGGCGCCAACGTGCTGGTGGCGGGTTCCGCGGTCTATGGCAAGCCGGATGTTGCCGCCGCCATCGCCGACCTGCGCCGCCTGGCCCTGGACGCGCAGTAAGGGGGGTCTCGTGATGCAGAACTTTCCTCCTGCCCTGGAAAAGCTGACAGAGCAGTTTGCCAAGCTCCCCGGCATTGGCAGCAAATCCGCCCAGCGGCTGGCCTTTTATATGCTCTCCCTGCCGGAAAGCGAAGCCCGGGAATTTGCAGAGGCTATTACAGCCGCGAAACGGGACATCACCTGCTGCCCCGTCTGCCAGAACCTGACCGAGGGCGATGGCCCCTGTGCGATCTGTTCCAATCCGAAACGGGATCATTCTGTGATCTGCGTTGTTGCCGAACCCAAGGACGTGATTTCCATGGAACGGGTTCGGGAATACAACGGCCTGTATCATGTGCTCCACGGGGTCATTTCCCCCATGAATCATGTGGGGCCGGATGACCTGAAAATCAAATCCCTGGTGCAGCGGGTTGCCTCCGGCCAGGTGCAGGAGGTGATCATGGCCACCAATCCCGACACGGAGGGAGAGGCCACCGCCATGTATCTCTCCCGGCTGCTGAAGCCCTTTGGCCCGAAGGTCACCCGCCTGGCATACGGGATCCCCGTGGGCGGTCATCTGGAATACGCCGATGATGCCACACTGATGCGGGCGCTGGAAGGCCGCCTGGAAATTCAATAGCTGACGGCCACAGTTCGGCGCACCGGCGGCCTGACCGACGCGGCAGTCCTGCCCGCTTCCTTCTTGCATAAGCAAC
>CAYSNK010000173.1:0-3079 GCA_964432375.1 uncultured Oscillospiraceae bacterium
GAACTCTCCTCTTTTTCCGGGTCCTCCCCGGGCAGCACAACCACACGGATCTCCAATACCCGGCGGTTTTCCACCTTCGTGACCGTGACGTCCAGATTTTCGTAAACGAACCGGTCCCCCACATCGGGCAGGCGGCCCACTTCGGTCAGCACCCAGCCGCTGACGGTGGTGCAGTCAAAGTCCCCCTCGTCCAGCTCAAAGCGCTCAAACAGATCCTCCAGATTGGCCGAGCAGGAGATCAGATAGGAGCCGTCCTCCTGCTTCTTAAATTCCTCGATGACCTCGTCATGCTCGTCCCAAATCTCGCCTACCAGCTCCTCCAGAATGTCCTCCAGGGTGGCAAGGCCGTCTGTGCCGCCGTATTCATCCAATACGATGACCATGTGGCACTTTTGCTTCTGCAAAATGCGGAGCAGGTCGGAGATCTTTGTGGTGGCGGAGACGAAGAGCACCTGGGAGATCACGGCGTCCAGCCGGGTTTCTCCCCGGTGGATCGCCGCGTGGAGATCCTTCTCGTGGACAACGCCCACAATGTTGTCAATGCTCTCGTGGTAGACCGGAATACGGGAGTAGCCGCTTTCGGCAAACAGGGCGGAAAGCTCCTCAAGGGAGGCGGTGTCCTCCACGGCGGTAATATCCACCCGGGGAACAAGTATTTCGGAAACCTCCAGGTCGTTAAACTCGATGGCCGCCCGGATCAGGTCGCTCTCATCCTCGTCCAGGCCGCCCTCCGTTTCCGCCTGCTCCACCATGGTGATCAGCTCTTCCTCCGTGATGCCCGCCTGACTGCCCAGATGGAACAGCTTGCGCAGCAGGATTTTCCACAGGGAGAACAGAAAGGTCAGGGGAGTCAGAAGGGCCATGAAGAATTTCAGCGCCGGAAGCAGGGCCACGGCAAACCGCTCCGGGTTCTCCTTGGCCAGGCTCTTGGGGGAAATCTCCGCGAAGATCAGCACCACCAGGGTCAGCACAACGGTGGAAATGGTCGGGCCCAGCTCCTTCCAGAAACGGGTGAACAGCACGGTGGAGATCGAGGCGGCGGAGATATTCACGATATTGTTCCCGATCAGGATGGTGGAGAGCAGCTTGTCAAAATCCCGGGCTACCTCCAAAACCTCCTTGGCCTTGCGATCCCCCTCGTCCGCCCGGCTCATAAGCCGGATTCGGTTCATGGAGGAATAGGCGGTTTCCGTGGCGGAAAAGACCGCAGAAAACGCAATTAAAATAACCAACACAACAATCAATAAAAGACTGTTACTGTCCATAAGGACTCATCACTCCAGTTTTAGAACATATTTTTATATAGGCCACCTGGGGCGGCGGAGTCAGGGCCGGCCCTGACGGGCCTCCTCCTCGACCATGATGCGGTACTGCCCGTCCAGCCAGGCCAGCATATCGGCATACCCCTCCTCGGTCATGGGAAAGCTGGCCTCCGCCACCACCTGGCTGAGCTCCAGGCAGTAAATGCCGTACCAGACCAGGGCCTCGATGACCTGCTCCTTTTGCTCCCCCTCGCCGCGGGCGGCGGGCTTCAGGCGGAAGCGCAGGCCGTGGAAGCTGCCCAGGTAGGCATTGTCGTTCAGAAAAGTTGCTAAATTTGGGACATAAAAGTCGGAATGTTCACAAATCATGGGGTTCCTCCCGGTTCATTTTTCTGTAATAGTCCAGAAGGGCCTGCCGCTCGTTGGGGCAGTTCCCCTCCATCACGGCCTCCAGCAGCGCGTTCAGGATTTCGCCAAGCCCCTTGCCCTGGGGGACGCCCAAGGCCATCAGGTCGCGGCCATTGACGGCCAGTTGGGTGACCTTGCAGGCCCGGGTCTCCAGGGCCGGGTCCTGTAACAGCCGGGAAAAGGCGGCGGTTGCCTCCCGGACCCGGCGCATCTTGGGGTGGTCGGTGTGGGCCAGGCCGTCACAGCGCCGCACCTCGGCCAGGCGGCGGAGATCCTCCAGGCTGGTTTTCTGCATCCAGCGCAGGACGCCGGCGGGGCTGGTGGGCGGCTGAATATCGTGGGAATAGACCAGCCAGCAGACCCGCTCCCGGGTGTCCCGGTCGGCTTTCAATCGGGTCAGGATTTGCCGGGCCAGCCGCTCGCCGGCGATGGGATGCTCCGGAAAGTGGCCGTATCCATCCTCGCCCAGGCGAAAGGTCTGGGGCTTGCCCAGGTCGTGCAGAAGCAGCGCCCAGCGCACCAGGCGGTCGGGCCGGGAAAGGGAAAAGGCGGTGATGGTGTGGTTCCAGACGTCCTGATCGTGGCAGGGGTTGCGCTGGTCAAAGCCGATGCTGGGGAGGATTTCCGGCAGGATGACGGCGAAAATCTCCGTGTAGCCGGAGAGAATCCGGGCGGCGCCGGGGCCCACCAGCAGCTTGTTCAGCTCGGCATAAACGCGCTCGGCGGAGACATAGCGGAGCAGCTCCTTTTGCGCAACGGCTGCGGCGGCGGTCCCTGGTTCAAGCTGAAAGTCCATCACTGCGGCAAAGCGCAGGGCCCGGAGAATGCGCAGCGCGTCCTCCTGAAACCGGGCGGCGGGATCGCCGACACAGCGGATGATCCCGGCCCGAAGATCCGCCTGCCCGCCGAAGCAGTCGATCACCTGCCCTGCCCCGTCCAGCGCCATGGCGTTCATGGTGAAATCCCGCCGGGCCAGATCCTCCCGCAGTTCGGAGACAAACTGAACCTGATCCGGGCGGCGGTGGTCGGTGTAGCTCCCGTCCCGGCGGAAGGTGGTGACCTCATAAGACTGTCCCTCCACCCGGACGGTGACCGTTCCGTGGGCCAGCCCGGTGTCGATCAGCCGCAGGCCGGACAGCGCCTCGTGAAGCTGCCCGGGCTGGGCGGAGGAACAGATGTCCCAGTCGTGAGGGGGGACGCCCCGCAGCGTGTCGCGGACGCAGCCGCCCACCGCGTAGGCCGCGTAACCGGCGGCCTGAAGGCGGCGGAGAATCAGTTGTACGGCGGCGGGAATCTGCATATCAATCCTCCATCCGGGGCAAAGAGATAAAAACGATAAGACCCCACGATAAAATTATTTCTATTGTACACTGACTTTGCGGATTCGTCAAATCTTTTTGCGGGAAAAT
>CAYSNK010000174.1:0-3052 GCA_964432375.1 uncultured Oscillospiraceae bacterium
ATCGTCTCCCGGCTGCTGGACAAGCGGGGCATCAAGCACAACGTCCTGAACGCCAAAAACCACGAAAAGGAAGCGGAAATCGTGGCGCAGGCGGGTAAGTTCGGCGCCGTCACGGTGGCCACCAACATGGCGGGCCGCGGCACCGACATTATGCTGGGCGGCAACGCAGAGTATCTGGCAAAGGCCGACCTGCGCAAGGCCGGGATGTCCGACGAGCTCATCGCCGAGGCCACCGGCTTTGCCGAAACCGACAACGAGGAAATCCTGGAGGCCCGGAAACAGTTCCAGACCGCCGAGGCGAAATATAAGGAGGAAATCAAGGTTGAGGCGGATCGGGTTCGCGCTGTGGGCGGCCTGTTTATCCTGGGCACCGAGCGGCACGAGTCCCGCCGGATCGACAACCAGCTCCGGGGCCGGGCCGGCCGTCAGGGCGACCCCGGCGAAACCCGCTTCTATCTGTCCATGGAGGATGATGTGCTCCGCCTGTTCGGCGGGGAGGGTGTGGCCGCCCGCATGGACAAGCTGGGCCTGGAGGACGATGTGCCCATCCAGCAGGGCTTCCTGTCCAAGGCCATCGAGCGGGCCCAGAAGACCATCGAGTCTAAAAACTTCCAGACCCGGAAGAGCGTTCTGGACTACGACGATGTGATGAACACCCAGCGTGAGGTCATCTACTCCCAGCGCCGCCAGGTGCTGGACGGCCAGGATCTGCAGCAGTCCATCCGGTCTATGATATCCAAGATGATTTCCGACTCCATCCTGGGCCACGCCGGTGAGCAGGGCCATCTGACCGCCGCACAGTTCAAGGAGGCCACCTCCTCCTACCGGGGGCTGTTCTTCCGCCCCGGCGAATTCCTGCTGACGGACGAAGATCTGTCCAAACTCACTCCCCAGGAGCTGGTGGAGCAGATCACCAAGCGGGCCTACGAGGAATACGCCGCCAAGGAAACGGAGCTGGGCACCGCCCCGAACGGCGAGCCTCTGCTCCGGGAGGTGGAGCGGGTCATGCTGCTGCGCACCGTGGACGAATACTGGATGGATCATCTGGACGCCATGAACGACCTGAAGCAGGGCATTGGCCTGCGGGGTTACGGCCAGTATGACCCTGTGGTGGAATATAAGCGGGAAGGCTACGCCATGTTTGAGGAGATGATCGCCGCCATCCAGCATGAAACGATCCGCCGCATTTACTGCACTCATCTGAAGCAGCCCACCATCCAGCGCCAGCGGGTTGCCAAGGCCACCGGCGCCTCCGGCGCGGGAGACGGCACCGTCAAAAAGCAGCCGGCCCGCAAGAAGGTCAAGGTGGGGCGCAACGACCCCTGCCCCTGCGGCAGCGGCCTGAAGTGGAAGAAGTGTACCTGCGCCGAATATCACCAGGATACCCTCCCTTCCAAAGAGTAACTTCTCTGCGGGAAATGCAGAATGTATACCCAGCCGCCGTCTAGCCGCAGACGATTGATCCAGAGGTTCCCAAGGAGGGGTTATGAGCTTTATTGAACGAACGGAACAGGGTGTCGTGTTTCTCCAGTCCCGGCTGCTCAGCGGCTGCGGGGCGGCCCACGGATTCTCCACCAGGTACGGCGGCGTCAGCCAGGGCATCTTTGCCTCCCTGAACCTGGGCCATGCCAGGGGGGACAGTCGGGAGAGTGTGGTGGAGAATTACCGGCGCTTCTGTCAGGCCACCGGCACGGATGCGGAAAAGCTGGTGTTTTCCAACCAGGTTCACAGGGCGGAGATCCGTTCCTGTACCATGGCGGACGCTGGAAAGGGGCTGTATCGCCAGCGGGACTATGAGGCAGACGGCCTTGTCACCGATGTGCCCGGCCTCCCCCTGGTGATTTTCTCTGCGGACTGCATCCCGGTGCTCCTCTGCGACCCTGTCCGCCGGGTGGTGGGGGCCTGTCACTGCGGCTGGCGGGGCACAGCCCTGGGCATCGCCCGGAACACGGTAAAGGCCATGGAGGAGCGCTACGGCTGCGATCCCGGAGACATCCGGGCCGTGATCGGCCCCGGTATCTCCCGCTGCTGCTTTGAAACCCGGGAGGACGTGCCCGTCGCCATGGAGAGGGCCCTGGGGCCCCAAGCGGAACCCGCCATTGACCCCCTGGAAAACGGAAAATTCCGGGTGGACTTAAAGCAAATCAACGGCGTATGGCTCCAGAAGGCCGGGGTGCCCGCCCAGCAAATTGATATTTCCAGCGAATGTACCTGCTGCCGCCCGGACAAATACTGGACCCATCGGAGGATGGGCCAGCAGCGCGGCAGTCTGGCGGCTGTCATTCAGCTCATATAGGGAAGCTCTGGATCAACCGCCCGGGGCGCCGGGCGCGGCACGGGTATTTCATCAGAGCTTCCAAAGAGGTTAAACGCTGCATCCGCAGCCCGAAAGGAATGGTTGATAAATGAACTTTGTTTTCCGATGCTTCGCCGAGAAACGTCCCGGCTTCGATGTAGAGGCTCAGCACGTCTGCCGGGAGCTGAAAGAGCAGTTGGGGATCTCCTCCCTGGAATACGTCCGCATCCTCCATCGCTACGATGTGGAGGGCATCGACTATCCCGTCTATCTCCAGGCCCGCTCCACCGTGTTCTCCGAACCCATGTGCGACAGCTTCTATGACGAGGCCATGCCCGCCGTCACCGGCCCCCACTCCATTCTGGCTGTGGAGGCGCTGCCCGGTCAGTATGACCAGCGCGCCGACTCCTGCGCCCAGTGCATCCAGCTTCTTTCCTGCGGCGAACGCCCCCTGGTCAATGCCGCTACCATCTATGTGCTGGGCGGCACGCTGACCGAGGAGGATCTGTCCAGAACCAGGGGCTATCTGATCAACCCTGTGGAGGCCCGGGAAGCCTCCATGGACAAGCCCGCGACCCTGGCCCAGGAATACGAGGTTCCCTCCTCCGTTGCCACTCTGGAGGGGTTTACCGCCAAGTCCCGGGAACAGCTTTCCGAGATGCTCAGCGACTACGGCCTGGCCATGGATCTGGCGGATCTGAAATTCCTCCAGGATTATTTCCGGGAGGAGGAACAGCGGGACCCCACCATCACCGA
>CAYSNK010000175.1:0-3050 GCA_964432375.1 uncultured Oscillospiraceae bacterium
GGGCGGTTTTGTTCAGGCCGCCGGGTAAGCGAAAATTGTATATCGCGTTTCGCCCATTTTCCCACCTGCAAATGTTGTATCACAAAAATGTTCAATTTGCAATAAGGAAAACGGATATTTTTAAAGGCGCGTTCTTCCGGGCGCATATCAAAGGCGGCGGAGAAAGATCGTGCTTTTTTTCAAAAAAAGGACTTGCATTTTCAGAGTGGGTGTGGTAAGATATTCTAGTCGTCAGGGGACGGCGGGATAAAAGTGTAATATGCGGCAGTAGCTCAGTTGGATAGAGTGTTTGGCTACGAACCAAAAGGTCGGGGGTTCGAATCCCTTCTGCCGTACCACATCGGGGCAAGCGAGAGTTCGCTTGCCCCGTTTTTTTCAAATGCCGCAGCGGGCATCCGCCGCCGCTCCCCCTCTCCGACCTGCTTCCGCCGGCAGGAGCTCCTTTTATTTCAGAAGCATCAGCGGATATTGGGCATTCATCCTGCGTTTGCGGTCGGAATCATAGCGCAGCCGCTCCTGAAGGCGCTCCGTATCCTCAAATTCAATGGCCTGGCGATACTGGCGCAGGGTCGTCTCCAGCCGGTCAATGATCCGGCAGAGAGCATCCGAATTGAGGTGGAACAGCTCCGTCCACAGGTCCACATCCAGGGCCGCCACCCGGGTTACGTCCCGGAAGGAATTGCCCTCAAAGCCGCCGCACTTAAACAGCAGCGGATCGTCACAGATGGACACCGCCATGATGTGCATGATCTGGCTGGTGTAGGCGATGATATTGTCATGGTTTTCCGGCGTGGTCTTGATCACATCCCGGCAGCCCAGGAAATGGCCAATACGCTCCATCAGGTCAATGTGCTCCGGAGTGCTGGTTTCTCTGGGGGTCAGCAGAAAATGAGCGCCGCAGAACATCTCCTTCTCGCAGAACTCAATGCCGGAATTTTCCCGGCCCGCCATAGGGTGGCAGCCGATAAAATCCACCCGCTCCGGCAGCACCTCGGCCCCTTTCATAATCGCGGTCTTAATGCCGCAGACATCGGTGACCAGGGAGCCGGGCTTGAACACATCCTTGTATTGCTTCAGGGATTCAATGATCCCGGTGGGATTCATGCAGAGAAAGGTCACGTCCGCCTGCCCCAGGGCGGCCTCCGTATCCATGGTTACGCGGTCACAGATCCCGTGCTCCAGAGCGTAGTCCGCTGTCTCCTGTCGGCGTACCACGCCCACGATTTCATAATCCTCAAACCCCCGCAGCGCCCATGCCATGGAGCCGCCGATCAGACCCAAGCCTACCAGAGCGATTGTTTTCATAGCTGATTTCTCTCCTATCCGTGATTCCCTGCGCAGGCCCGCAGCCCGTTTTTTCACTGGCCCATTGTAGCACTTTCCAGCGTTACAGTCAAGGCGGATCGGAAACGGGCGGATTCCCCCTTTTCTTTCAAAAAAACCTGTGTTATAATATCTGCACAGCATCCGTACAGCGGATATAGCGGATATTTCTATGTTCCTGTGTTCCATATTGGAGGTTTCATCCATGGCAACCCGTTCCAACCGCCCCCGCAGAGAGATCCCGGCCTCCCGCCGCCGGGCTCAGGCGCAGCCTTTCCTCGGGGCCATCCTGCCCCGGGCCGCCGTCCTGATCCTGTTCCTGCTGATTTTTCTCTGGATGGTAAAGGGCAGCCCCATATCCTCCGTGACGCCCCGGATCGATTCCGGCGCGGACGTTCCGGAGTCTCCTGTTGTGTCCCAGGAGGAGGAGGGGACTCCCGCCTCCGCATACACCACCGCCACGCTGACCCTGACCGGCGACTTTGTGGGCCATCTGCACGTTGTCAACAGCGTCTATGACAGCGCCGCCGACTGCTATGACTTTACCCCCATTTTCCAGTACGCGGGTTCCGCCCTTTCCGACACAGATTTCCTCATCGGGAACCTGGAAACCACCCTGTCCGGCGGCACCTATTCCGGAAGCCCCTCCTTCAACTCCCCGGACGACCTGGCAAAGTCCCTGAAGGAGCTGGGCTATGACCTGCTGACCACCGCCAACAACCACTGCCTGGACATGGGCTTCTCCGGCCTTTCCAGGACGCTGGATGTTCTGGATCAGGTCGGCATCCACCACCTGGGCACCTATCGCTCCCAGGAGGAGTATGACGCCCACAACGGTGTCTTGGTGGAGGATATCAACGGCATTTCCGTTGCCTTCCTGTGCTATACCTACGGTACCAATTATAATGAGGTGGAGTATGATTACTCCGTCAACCGCTTTAATCTGAACACCGGAGACGAGACGAAGGTCACCCTGGACACCGAGCGCATTGACGCGGATATGGAATATGCCCGGGGCCTGGATTCGGATCTGATCATTGTCCTGATGCACTGGGGCGTGGAGTATGAGACGGTGGAAAACGCGGATCAGGATATGGTGGCGGACTATCTGATTGCCCGGGGCGCGGACGCCGTCCTGGGGGGACATTCCCACGTCCCGCAGCCCCTGGCCTATCGCACCGTGACGGGCATTGACGGGGAGGAACGCACCGGCTTTGTCTGCTTCTCCCTGGGCAACCTGGTTTCCAACCAGGCGGACCCCTACACCAACATCACCGCCGCGCTGAACCTGACCCTGACCAAGGACCCCGGCACCGGCGAGGCCGCTGTCTCGGACGTGACCTACACCCCGCTGTTCCTGCTGAACCGGGGGGACGGCACAGACCCTCGGTATCTGCTGCTTGACACCCGGGCCGCCATTGCCGACTACGAGGGCAGTCAGACCATCCCCTACCTCACGGAGGCCGTATATGAAGAGCTGAAGCAGAGCCTGACGGATCTGTCCAACTTCTTCGGCGCGGAGTGGGCCTATACGGAACCCTCCGCCGCCTGAGGCGCACTGGCATATTATATTATATTGTATCAAGGGGCTGTGAATCACGGGAGTAAAAAGGTTCCCGGACTTCGCAGCCCCGGTTTTATGCACGGGTTTGGGGAATATGCGCCCGGGAATCCGGGCCTTTCTAAGAGCGGAAATATTTTTGAAAAAAATGCTTGACTTCGGAGAT
>CAYSNK010000176.1:0-3050 GCA_964432375.1 uncultured Oscillospiraceae bacterium
CCCACCCGGCGGCCCAGCAGGGCCTTGCCCACCGGGGACTCCTTGCTGATCAGCCCCGCCAGCGCGTCCTGGCGCATGGTGGTGACGATTTGGAAGGTTTCCTCCTCCTCGTCCTCCTCCAGATAGACCGTCACCTTGTCATAGAGGCCAATTCCGCCGCCGGAACCCTCATCGTCGTCGATGAGAACGGCGGTTTTTATCATATTCTCCAGGTATCTGATCCGGCTCTCGTTCCGGTTCTTTTCCTGCTTCGCCGCCTTGTATTCAAAATTCTCCGACAAATCGCCAAAGGCCCTGGCGGTCTTGACCTCCTCCAGCAGCTTGGGACGCAGGGTAATGCGCCGGTAGTCCAGCTCCTCCTGCATCTTTTTGATGTCCCCTCTGGTCAGTTCGTTGTGCATTTGCTTTTGCTTCCTTTCTCCCGCCTTGGCGCGGGGTTACTCATATCCCGATCAAGCCTCCTGCGGTAATACAGGGCCAGGGCCGCGCCCAAAATCTCGGTGAGGGGCACTGCGGCCCAGACCAGGGAGAGGTTCCCGGGCAGGCTCAGCAGCCACGCGATGGGCAGGATAAAAAACAACTGGCGGCACAGGGTCACGATCAGGGTATACCCGCTGCGGCCCAGCGCCTGGAACGCCGAGGAGAGGATCAGGCTGACCGCGCCGAAGGGAAGGCTGAGCACCGCCAGCCGCAGCGCGACCCTGCCGATGGCCAGCATATTCTCCGAGGCGGAGAACAGGCGCAGCAGCACTCCGGGCACGCACTCAAAGACGATGGCCAGCAGGATCATCAGCGCCACAGCCGCTTTCAGGGCCAGGCTCATGGTTTCCTTTACCCGATCCAGCCTCCCGGCGCCATAATTATAGGAGATCATGGGAATGGTGCCGTTGTTCATCCCGAAGATGGGCATAAAGGAGAAGTTTTGCAGCTTGATCCAGATCCCGAACACGGCGGTGGCCGTGGTGGAAAAGCCCAGCAGGATTTGGTTCATCCCAAAGCTCATCACCGAGGTAAGGCCAACGGTAATCATAGAGGGGATACCGATGGCGAAAATCTCCCTCAGATCCTCTTTCGTCGGCAGCATGGCCCTGAATCGCAGACGGATGGCCTTTTCCTTCCACAGCAGGAAACACAGGGCAACCAGGGCCGCCCCGATCTGCCCCGCAACCGTGGCCACCGCCGCGCCCCGAACCCCCATCCGGGGGAACGGGCCCAGGCCGAAGATCAGCAGCGGGTCAAAGAGGATATTGAACACCGCGCCGGTGGCCTGGGAAATCATAGACAGCACTGTGTTCCCGGTGGCGACCAGCAGCTTTTCAAAGCACTGTCCGAAGAACGCCCCCAGGGATACGCAGCAGATCACAGTCAGATATTGAACCCCCGCCTCCACAATGGGGCCGGCATCGGTCTGCATCTCATAATAGGGGCGAACCAGGAACAGGCCCACCAGCAGGAAGATCCCCACATAGCAGGCGGAGAGAAACGCCGCGACATTGGCGATTTTCCCGGCTCTCTCCACCCGGCCCTGGCCGGTGTACCGGGGCACCAGGGCGTTGATCCCCACACCGGTGCCCACCCCGATGGCGGTGATCATCTGCTGCAGCGGAAAGGCGATGGAAACCGCAGTCAGGGCGTCCTCGCTGATTTTCGCCACAAAGATGGAATCCACGATGTTGTATAGTGCCTGGATAAAAAAGGAAATCATCATGGGGATGCTCATCACCACCAGCAGCCTGCCGATGGGCATCGTCCCCAATTTATTCTCTTGCTCGTTCAAAAATGTACTCCTCCGTTCTGAGCCTTTATTTGACCTCCTCCGGCAGGTCCGTTTCCCCCTCCCGGCCGTTTTCGTATGTCATGGCCCGAACCTCCATCCCGCGGCGCAGGAACTGGTGAATATCGCCGCGCATAGCCCGGATCTCAGCCTCCCGCTTTTCCGTCAGGCTGAGGAACAGCTTGTTCCTGCTGCCGGCGGCCTGCTGCTCGCTGAGCAGGAGGGAGGGATCCAGCCGATGGGTCCACAGGCCCATCCGGGCGGCCCATGTTCCGTCCTCAAAGCGGATGTTGTAGCCCTCCACCAGCTCCCCCAGGGTGTTTTGCAGGTAGACTGCCGCCTCCGCCCCCTCCATGACATACTTGTTCTGCTTCATCAGGGGGGCAAAGGGGGCCGTAAACAGCCGGTAGGCATCCTCCCGGCCGACCTGTACCCCTTTCACCGCCACGGTGACAGACAGTTCCATCTTCTCCGCGTCCGCCGTCTGGCACAAAAGCTCTTTCTGATACTGCTCCGCAGGGCCAAAGCCGCTGTCACTCAGCGCATAAAGCCAGCCCAGCAGCCGGGGGCTTCTGCCTCCCGGTTCAAAGGAGATCAGTCTGCCGCCCTGAGCGGTCAGCGCCGCCAGCTCGCCGGCATAGCCGGAGAGCGCCTCCGCCGTCTGATCGGCCTGGGTGTTCAGCAGCAGCATCCTCCTGTCGGCGTCCGCCACGCCGGGCTTCTCCCCCAGGGTGCGGAAGGAGAACACGGTTTCATACGTCTGATCCCGAAGCTCCGCTGCGGCGGCGCGGCGAAAGGCCACGTTCTTCACCCCCAGCTTCCCGGCCAGCTGCCGGGCCCGGTCAACCGCATCCTGCCGGGGGTCTGCCCCCACCACCCGGGCGCCGGGCAGCTGCATGGCCAGGAAGCAGGTCAGAATACCGCAGCCGCAGCCCACGTCCAGAACAGTCGATCCGAACAGCTTTTTGTGATAGACCACCCAGTGGCAGATTTTTCTGAGAATATCGCCGTCAATGGCGGCGGTCAGGGCCAGGCCGGTTTCCGGACTCCGATTGGCCAGGGCGGAAAGCGCCGCCGCCCCCGCGCCGGGGGACTCCTGGTGCAGCTGGCGCCAGAGCCGCTTGGCGTCGGCCTCTCCCACCGCCGCAATCATCTGCGCCCGTACCTCCTGCATATTCTTTGCCGGGCAGATCCCAAGCTGATTCAGGTAATCCAGCGCGGCGTCCTTCGATTTTTTTGACATACATATCTTCCTCTATTCGGTTCCTTTTGTCAC
>CAYSNK010000177.1:0-2992 GCA_964432375.1 uncultured Oscillospiraceae bacterium
CCGTGTTCTCCGGCGCGGATGCCTTTAAGCTCTACGACACCTATGGATTCCCCATCGACCTGACCATCGAGATGGCGGAGGACGAGGGCTTGTCCGTGAACGAGGAGGAGTTCCACGCCCTGATGGAGGAGCAGCGCGTCCGTGCGCGGGAGGCCCGGAAGGCCCTGGGTGACCTGGGCTGGGCGGGCATCGAGTTCGGCAAGGAGATGCCGGCAACCGAGTTTACCGGCTACACCAGGTACGAGGATGAGGGGGAGATTTTGGCCCTGGTCGCCAACGATGAGCTGCTGGGCAGCATCGGCGCCGGCACCGAGGGCATCCTGGTTCTGGACAAAACCCCCTTCTACGCGGAAATGGGCGGCCAGGTGGCTGACCACGGCGCCATCACCCGGGGCGAGGCAGTTTTTCAGGTCACCAATGTCCAGAAGAACAAGGGCGGCAAGTATATGCACTACGGCACGGTAAAGTCCGGCGCCTTCCATCTTGGCGACAAGGTTACGGCCTCCATTGACGCGGACCGCCGCAAGGCCATCTGCCGCAGCCACTCTGCGGCCCACCTGCTGCAAAAGGCCCTTCAGACCGTCCTGGGCGACCACGTCCACCAGGCGGGCTCTCAGAATGACCCGGATCATCTGCGCTTCGACTTTACCCACTTCTCCGCCGTTACCCCCGAGGAACTGTTCCAGGTGGAGCGGCTGGTGAACGAGGCGGTGCTGGACGGCGGCCAGGTCGTCACCGATGTGATGAGCCTGGAGGAGGCCAAGCGGCTGGGGGCCATGGCCCTGTTCGGGGAAAAATACGGCGACACCGTCCGGGTGGTTCGGATGAAGGACGCCTGCAACAAGGATTATTCCATGGAGTTCTGCGGCGGCACCCATGTGGCCAACACCGCCATGGTTGGCTCCTTCCACATCACCAGCGAGGGCAGCGTGGCCTCCGGCGTCCGCCGGATCGAGGCCATCACCGGCCGGGAGTGCCTGCGGAGCTTCACCAGGATGGAGCAGGGCGCCGCCCAGGTGGCGTCTATGCTGAAGGTCAAGCCTGCGGAGCTGGCGGCCCGGGTTGAAACCCAGATCGGGGAGATCCGGGAGCTGCGCAAGCTGGTTGACCAGTATCGGGACAAGGAAATGCTGGGGGAGGCAAACCGCTATCTGCTGTCTGCCAAGAGCGTTGGCGACATGAAGGTCGTCACAGTAACTCTGAATAACACCGGTGCGGAGAGCCTGCACAGGATCGGCGACTTCCTCCGGGATAAGGAGCCCAATATTGTGGCCGTCCTGTCCAGCGTCAGCGGCGAAAAAATCACCTTCCTGGCCGTCTGCGGCAAGGCGGCGGTGAAGGCCGGCATCCGGGCCGGAGACATCATTAAGCGGGTTACAAAGGTCTGCGGCGGCTCCGGCGGCGGCAAGCCGGACTCCGCCATGGGCGGCGGCAGGGACGTGCTGAAGCTGGACGACGCCCTGGCGACTGTGGACGATTTCGTGGCGGAAAGGCTGGGACGAGCTCCGGCCGGAAAAGGAGGAACAAGTTGAAGCGCACCTATCGCGTTCTTTCGGCGCTGTTTGCCTGCTGCTTTCTGCTGGCGGTTCTGATCATCCTCCGGCAAAGCGGGCTGGCTCTTGCGCTGCTGCTGGCGGGGGCGGGGGTCTGCTGCTTTCAGAGAAAGGCGATTCCCCATTTCACGCTCTGGCTGCTGCTGCTGGCGTTTCTGCTCCGTGTGTTTTGGGTTTTCACGCTGAATCCGCCCATCATTTCGGATTTCAACACCATGTACCAGGCGGCTGAAAGCCTGGTGCAGGGGGATGCCTCCTTTTCGCAGAGCAACTACTTTATCGTGTGGGCGTATCAGACCCCGTTCGTGCTGTGGGAGGCGGCGCTGCTCCGCCTTTGCAATCATGTGGTCTTTCTGAAGCTGGTCAACGCCCTCCTCAGCGCGGGGAGCGTCTGCCTGGTGTACCGGCTGATCAGGCCCCATGTCCGCCCGGCAGCCGCCCGGGTGTCCGGTCTGCTGCTGGCCGCGTTCCCCTTTTCCGCTACCCTGCCCACGGTGCTTACCAACCAGATCGCCGCCGGGTTCTTTATGGTGCTGGCGGTCTGGTGCCTGATTTGCCCGGACGCGGCCCGGCTGGGCTTCTGGAGATTTCCTCTGACGGGTTTGCTGCTTCAGGTTGGAAATCTCCTCCGGCCCGAGGGAATTATCCTGCTGGTGGCAATCGCCGCCTGGCTTGTCTTTACCGTGATCCATGAGCCGAAGGAGTGGAAGGGGGCTGTGCTGGGCACCGCCGTCCTCCTGGCTGTCTATTTTGCGGTGGGATTTGGAGCGGAGTGGCTGATTGTCGGAACCGGATTGAACCCGGAGGGCATCCAAAATAACTTCTCTGCCTGGAAGTTTGTCTGCGGCTTTAATTTTGAGACAGGCGGAATGTACTCTGCGGAGGATTGGAGCGCCCTGGCCGCCACCTTTGACGACGCCTACCATCCAACGGAGGAAACCGACGCTTTGGTTCAGTCTATGCTGTCCGAACGGCTGAATATCGGCCTGGGGAACCTGGCGGTTCTGATGGTCAGGAAGATCGACCAGCTTTGGAACTCCTCCGGGCTGGGGTGGGCCTTTGGCCACCTGGATCTGGATGCGCACTTCTGGATCAAGCAGATCTATACCGTCCTCCTCAATTTTGACCGGAGCCTGTTCCAACTGGCGGCGCTGCTCTCCGGCCTTGGGCTCTGGAAAAAGGGCGGCCGCAAGCCGGACGGATACCTGATTTACTTTGTGGTATTCGCGTCGTTCTGCGCGTTTTTGCCAATCGAGGTGCAGCCGCGCTACGCGTATCTGCCGCAGTTGTTCCTGTTCGGCGCCGCTGCCTTTGGGGTGGATCGCCTGCTGGAGCTGGCGGAAGGGTTCCCGCTGCGCCGGGAACCGCAGGTGAAATAAAATGAAAGGGAAACTCTGATTAAATCGGCAAGAGCTGGCGGCGAGGGATTTTTCGTCAGA